>JBBACV010000004.1:0-31929 GCA_041656835.1 Acholeplasmataceae bacterium
GTTTTTATTTGTTTTAGTGGTTGGTGGATTAGCTACCTTAATAGGAGTTAATCAAAATGGAAATAATAGTTTACATAATAATGTATTAGGTCATCATCAATTCGAAACGGAATTTGATAGTAATGATTATTTAAATCCGGAGAAAATCTCAAAGAAATACTCAGATAATATCGGTCTTCCAGAATGGTATGATTTTTAAGAGGAAGATTATGAAAAAAATAGACATAACATTATTTGATAATTTCTTAAATGAAATTAAACCGATTACAACAAGTTCTGATTCAAGGAAACCTTTAATTGCATTATTAGAAACCTTAAGTAATAATGATTTTGACACTAAATTTGATTTTAGAGATTTTAAAAAGCCACAAATGACATCCAATAAATATTCTAACGATATAGGCTTTCCAGAATGGATAGGTATTTAAACCTATTAGCGTGTAACTTATAATGATAAAAGAAAGGAGTTTTTATGAATCAATATAATAAAACTTGTGAAAATAAATTTACAAGCAGCTACTATTTAAAATCCAATAAAAATAAGATAACAAAGTTTCATAATTTAAATAGATTAAAAGAAGACTACTACAATGAAAATAACTCAAGTAAAAGCGCCTTTCTTTGTATCAATTTAACTGAATTAGTCTCAATTATTAACTCATATGATTATCGTTACTTTTATGATATTACAAAAGAACTAGGTTTAGAGTTAAATAAACTAACAAATAATAACATATCTTTTTATCAAGGATTTGAGTTTTCGTTTATATATTTTGTTAAAGATTTATTAAAATTAGAAAATTTCAATGAGTTTGAGCAAGGCATCAAAAAAATAGTATTTAAATATTTATTTTATGAGCCTGTTACAGTAGGAATTGGAGTAATAAAATTTAATTCATCAGATAATTTTGAAAACACCATTAAAAAAGGATTTATTGCTGCTTCTTATGCAATAAAGAATGATAAAGAGTTAATTAACATTAAACATTATAATTCAAAAATTGAAGAAATTTATGAACGTGAAAATCTGATTAAACATGAATTTTCAAATATGATAAGAGATAATGTATATGAAAATTTAAATGTTTATTTTCAACCGATCATAAGTATAAAAGACCAAAGGATTTACGCTTATGAAGCTCTAGCAAGATATAATAGTTATGTTTTAGGACCTATCTCACCGGTTGAGTTTATTCCTATTTTAGAGAAAACAAAACTAATTATCCAAATTGGTAGAAAAATAATTGATGATTCTTTAGATTTCTTAAAAAAAGTTAATGAAATAGATCCTTTAATTAAAGTATCAATAAATGTTTCCATTATTCATTTGATTCAAGATGATTTTTTAGAAATGTTATTTGAAAAAATAAAATATTATAAAGTTGATTTTAAAAATATAATAATAGAAACAACCGAAACAATTTCTTATAATCGAATTAAAGATATTAAAAATATAATTATGAAGCTAAGAGAAGCTGGTGTGATGGTTGCTATTGATGATTTTGGTACAGGAAACTCATCTTTGATATTAGGAATGAATTTAAATGTTGACTTTATTAAAATTGATCGTTCATTTATTTCAGATATAAATAATCCTTTAGATAAAGGAGCAATTGTAACAGATATTATTTCTATTGGTCATAGGCTTAATCAGATTGTTGTTGGCGAAGGTGTAGAGACTAGAGAACAACTAGATTACCTAACTAATAATAATTGTGATTTGGTACAAGGCTATTTTTTCCAAAAAGGAACTTCTCGAAATGAAGCCTTGGAATATTTAATTAACTTTAAATACGAATCAACAACCACAAATAATTAATTAAAAATATATATTATTCAATAATTATTTAAAATTTAAATGTCTATTATCGGATAATTCTCATATAAATTATCCAATCTAATTAAAAAATAATAATGAAATTATGAAGCTTGATATAGCCTTTAATTATATCAAGCTTTTTACTTGTGATATAATAAATTTTTAAAAGGGGGCACCAGTCGGTGCATTGGATGAAGTTATTGAACCCTATAGTTATAAATAAGTGGAAGTTGATATTTGGAATTAGAAATTAGCATAAAGATTTGAATTAAGAGCCGTATACGGGAAATCTTCAAGTACGTTTTTGTGAGAGGTAATGATATTTTCTCACTTAAGAAAAGAAGAAGGGAGAGAGTAGAGCTTATCTACTCGATAAGTGATAAAAATGATAAAATATGATTTTGCAATTTTAGGTGGGATGGGAACATTAGCAACCATAAAGTTGTTAGAACTTTTATATGAAAAAGACGATTTTAAAGTCGAACAAGATCATGTAAATTACTTAGTTTCAAATATACCAAGTATCCCAGATAGAACTAAGGCTTTAGAGGATCCTTTGACTAAGGAAAAATTTAATTTATATATTGATGATTTTTTCAAACAATTAAACACTTTAAAAATCAAATATTTTGCAACACCATGTAATACAGCCCATGCCTTATTAAGTAAAATAAAAATTCCCAAAGGACTTACTCTAATTAACATGGTTCAATTAACTCAAAAAAATATCTTAAATAATCCCAATCATAAAGTTTTAATTTTAGCAACCGAAGGAACTCTTAAATTAAAATTATATCATATGCCAAATAGTCTTTATTTAAATAAAACTTTAAATAAAAGACTAATGAGCCTTATTTATAAAACTAAAGTAAATGGGGTTAATAAGACATTAACTAATGAATTAATAAAAATCATTCAAGATGGAACTAAAGATTATAAAGAGCATATTTATATTCTTTTAGGATGTACAGAATTATCACTTTATTACGATGATTTAGTAAATGATTATAATTTAATCGACCCCTTAAGAATATTAACGAAGAATTTGTTAAAACTAAAAAGCTAAAGAGGAATTATTCTTTTCCATGTTATAATTATTAAAGAAAGTAAAGGTATTTTATGTATACAAGGTTTAAAGATAGTTTAATAACTCCATCATTAATAGTTAAGTACTTAAAAGATAAAACATCAGTTATAATATCTTATTTTTTAATTTTAGTCATTATTATTACATTACCGATTGTTATATATGAAGTATCTTATACGGGACTATCTTCTAGTCAAATTAATAAACTTACTAATGAATTTACAAATAATATAAGTGGACCCTATGAGATTATAGATAATAAACTAGAAATCGATCCTGTGTATTATGATTTAGTAAAATATCTTGAATTAGATTATTATACGATCGGAATCATAAATACACCGTCTGGATTTATGGATTATTACTTTAGAGTAGTTTTCACAGAAAATGGAGTTAATTATTCATCTTTAGTTGGTAATACCAATAAAACATATTCTTTTAATGAATTAGGATTAAATAACTTTGACTTTAATAATTATTCAAATGCTAATATCGAAAGATTTGTTAAGGGTTTAAATATCGTTATTAAAGACAATCAAGCCCAATATAAAATGATGATGGTCTTAGGTAGTTTTATTGCTAATGGATTTGAATTATTAATATTAGCTTTAATTATTGCTTTATTTAACCGGCATATTATGCCTTATAAATTAAAATTTAAATTATCAATTTATGCAATTTCAATTTATACTGTTTTAAGTTTCTTTGGTGTAATTTTTAATTTAAACATTTTAAATTTTGTAGGTATTATTATGGCTTCAATTTATTTAAGAAAAGCAACCCAAAAGATTATGGTTTTATAGAGGTTAAGATGGCAAACAAATTCGATTTATTTTTAAATCAAATAGAAATTAATCAATCTACTAAAAAAGGAATAACATTAAATGAGGTTTTAGTTAAAACAAAAACAAAAACCCTTGTTTTTGATATTACTTTTGATAAAGTAATTCCTGCTGGTGAATTAAGCTTATTTATAAATCAACTTCAAACCTTTTTTAAAAAACCAGAAGTTGTTTATAACATTGACTATAAATTTAGTTTTAAAGAAACGAAATTAGATGAATATTATCAAGGATATTATGATTTGATTTGTATAAAAGCGATGGATGAATATCCTAATTATGCTGTTTTTAAAAACTATAAACCGAAGTTTTTAAATAATGTTTATACTTTAGTTGTTGAAAAGGGTTCAGAGTTTTTAAAAAATTATTTTGAAGTTTTAAAATCAATCTTTTTAAAACATGGTTTAGATGTTGAGATTAATTTAGAAGTTAATGAAAATCTTGCTAGTGTATACGATCAAGTCCAAAAAACAATTTCCGAACAACAACAAAGTCTTTCTAGCATTAAAAAACCAAAAGTAATTGTTGATGAAAAGATAAAGTTTACGAAAAAATCATCTCCAGATAAAGTATTAATTAGAGAAATTCCGACCACACAATATGAACTTGATAAATATAAACATGAAAAAGGCGACACTAATTTTTTAATTGAAGGTGAGGTCTTTTTTAAAGAAGTAAGAAAACTAAGAAGAGTTACCTTAGGAATTGTATCAGTTTATGATGAAACTGATGCAATTCAAATTAAGATGTTTATTAACAATGATAAACAATTAGAAATGATTGAAAAAATTGAAAAAGGGGATGTTATTCAAGCATCAGGATTTGCTTCTTATGATACATACGGTCAAGAAGTAAATATTATGACTAGAGAAATATATAAAGTAGAAAGACCAACTCAATTAAAAAGAGTTGATCGTGCTAAAAATAAAAGAATTGAATTTGGGCTTCATTCAAAGGCGACTCAATTAGATGCGGTAACTGATATTAATGATTATGTTGATACTTTAATTGATTGGGGTCATGAAGCAGTTGGGTTAACTGATTTAAATGGAGCGTTTGCTTTTCCGGATTTTTATAAGGCAACTAAGGGTAAAAAAATCAAACCAATTTATGGTGTTCAGTTAAGATATGGTGACCCAGAAGACTTTAAGATTGCTCTTGATTATAATAATGATTTTAATTTAAAAGAAAAAACGTATGTAGTTTTTGATATTGAAACAACCGGTCTTTCTCAAACTAGAGATAAAATTATTGAAATTGCGGCTTATAAAATATCGGGTGGATTAGTTGTTGATCGTTTCGAAGAGTTAATAGACCCTGGCGAAAAATTACTTAAAAAAATTGTTGAACTAACTAATATCACTGATGAAATGTTAATTGGAAAACCTAAAATCAATGAAGTATTACCAAAGTTTCATGATTTTATCAAAGATTCATGTTTAGTTGCTCATAACGCTACCTTTGATATAGGCTTTTTATATGAAAACTTTAAGCGTTTAGGAATTGATTATGAAACTTTCCCGGTGATAGACACCTTAAATTTAAGTAGATATTTTTATAATGATAAATATAAAGAAATTAATCATGCTAGATATTATATTACTGATAATGGTAAAATACCAGAATTAAAAAGATTTAATTTAAAAGCCTTAACTAGATTTTTCAAAGTAACGCTTGATTCTCATCACCGTGCTACTCATGATGCTTACGCTTTATCTGAAGTATTTTTAATGATGCTTCAAAATTTCTATAAAGAAGAAATTATGACTTATTATGAAATAAATGCATCAATCGACCCTAATTTAAGTTGGCATCATTTAAGATATTATCATGCCGTTATTTATGCTACCAATCAAGAGGGGTATAAAAACTTATTTAAAATAATTTCAGATTCACTAACTAATCATTTAGATGATGGCCCTAAACTATTAAAACCTGTTTTTGATAAATATAAAGAAGGTCTTATTATCGGTAGTGCTACTTATTTAGGTGAGGTTTTTGAAGCTGCTTTAAATAAAACAGATGCTGATTTAGAAGAAGCTATTCAAAAATATGACTTTATTTTTGTCCATCCAATTAATTCCTATAAACACTTATTTGAAGAATATGGTAATTACGGAAAAGAAGTCATTCAAGCAACGATAAAAAAGATTATTGACTTTAGTAAAAAATATAATAAATTAGTGGCTGCAAGTGGCGATGTCTATTATTTAAATAAAGAGGATAAAGTATATCGTG
This sequence comes from Acholeplasmataceae bacterium, assembly GCA_041656835.1. Lineage (GTDB taxonomy): Bacteria > Bacillota_I > Bacilli_A > Acholeplasmatales > Acholeplasmataceae > Acholeplasma. Next base: position 5,987 of record JBBACV010000004.1, read on the forward strand.
ATATATTTGTTAGTAACAAATCATTAGGTGGAGGATTACATCATTTAGCTTTATATAATGAAAGACCTGATTCTCATTTATTAACGACTGATGAAATGTTAGATTCTTTTTCGTATTTAGATAGTAATACTGCATATGACTTAGTAATTGAAAATCCTAAAAAACTTAATAAATCAATTGATTATGTTAAAGGATTACCAGATGATTTATATTCATTAGAAGATGATGCCTTTAAAAATACTTTAGGCATTGAATCAGTTAGTAAATATGTTGAGGATTTAGTTTATGAGGAGGCTCATAAAAAATATGGAAAAAATTTAAACCCTATTATTAGTGACCGAATTAGTAAAGAATTAAATAATATTATAAAAAATAAGTTTGCCCCAATATATTTTATATCGCATATATTAGTTAAACAATCATTAAAAGATGGATATTTAGTAGGTTCAAGAGGATCGGTTGGTTCATCTCTTGTTGCAACCCTTTTAGATATTACCGAAGTTAATCCCCTTCCTCCCCATTATTATTGTCCAAATGGTGATTTTACTTTAATTAAGATGACCGAAGAAGAAACCTTTAAATATGGAATTAAAAAAGAAGAAGAATTTTTAGCTTTAGAATTAAATAAAGTAAAATCAGGATATGATTTAAAAGATCATAACTGCCCATATTGTCAAGCAAAACTAAAAAAAGATGGCCACGATATCGCCTTTGAAACATTTTTGGGATATAAAGGGGATAAAGTTCCTGATATTGATTTAAACTTTTCTGGTGAATATCAATCGAAAGCCCATGAGTATGTTAGAGAATTATTAGGCGAAGAATATACTTACCGTGCTGGAACAATTCAAACTGTTGCTGACCGTTTTGCCTATGGTTATTCAATAGGTTATTTAGAATCAAAAGAAATTATTAATGTTAGAAAAACATATGTAGATTATTTAGCAAGAGGAATAACCGGTGTAAAGAGATCCACTGGTCAACACCCCGGGGGAATAATTGTTGTTCCAAAAGATAAAAGTATTTATGATGTAACGCCAATTCAGTATCCGGCTGATGATAAAACATCACCATGGAAAACAACCCATTTTGATTATCATTCTTTTGAAGATAATTTATTAAAATTAGATATCTTAGGTCATGATGACCCGACGATGATTAAATTTTTAATGGATCACGTAAAAATACATCCTGATGATTTTCCTTTTGATGATGCTAAGGATATACCTTTAGATGATCCAAAGGTATATAAACTATTTTCTGATCCAACTATAATAGGAATTAAAAATAATGAGTTATATGGTAATATTGCTAGTTATGGGATTCCTGAGTTTGGAACTAACTTTACAAGACAAATGTTAGATGATACAAAACCTAAAACTTTTGCTGGGTTAGTTAAAATTTCAGGGCTAAGTCATGGTACGGATGTTTGGTATAATAATGCGAAAGATTTAGTTTCTAATGAAACGACTTATGGTGAAGTTTCTTTTGATGATATTATTGGTTGTAGAGACGATATTATGACTCAATTAATTGATTGGGGCATTATTCCAGAACAAGCTTTTGAAATAATGGAGTTTGTTAGAAGAGGACTTCCTTCAAAAAATATTAATCGTTGGACTGATTATGAAGCGATTTTAAAAGCTAATAATGTTCCGGATTGGTATATTTGGAGCGCTTCTTTAATTAAATATTTATTCCCAAAAGCTCACGCGACTGCATATGTAATAATGGCCATGAGAATTGCTTGGTTTAAAGTTCATTCGCCACTATTATTTTATAGTGCTTTCTTCTCAAAAAGATGTGATCAATTTGACCATGATGTAATGGTTAGTGGTGCTAATGGATTACGTAATAAAATTGTTACTCTTTTAGAAGAAAATAGCCGAAAAGTTAAAGATGAGAATTTATTAACAACATTATATGTTGCTTATGAAATGTCATTAAGAGGATTTAATTTTTTACCAGTTGATATTAATAAAAGTGATTCCCATAATTTCATTATGGAAGAAAAAGGACTTAGAATGCCATTTATAACGATTGATGGCTTAGGCGATCAAGCTGCCCGGAACATTATTAAAAAACGTAGTAAAAAACCTTTTACATCATTAGAAGATATTAGAAACAGAGCTAGAATTAATAAGACTGTTTTCGAAAAATTAATTGATATAAATGCCTTTGGAAATCTTCCAGATGTTAGTGATACTTTAGATATTGGTATTTTTTCAACCGACATTTAATTGTCGTATTTTTTCCATAAAAGAAAGAAGATGTATAAATAAATTATAAATCTTGTATAATTAAATTAACATAAGTAAAGATGAGGTGATCTATTATGCGTAGTTCAAATCCAGTTTTTTCAAGATTAGAAAAAGAACATGTAATTGTAAGTGGGGATGTAGCTACTAAAGCGGGGATATCTTCAAAAACATTTTTATTGGTAGCAATCACTTTAATAAGTGGTTTCTTATCAGCATTTTTACCGGAAGAGTTTTTGATTGGCGTTTTAGGTTTTGCAGGGATAATTGCTTTTATTGCTGCAATGCTTGCAATGTTTATTCCAAAAATTGCCGCACCAATGTCGATTGTATATTCTGTTGGACAAGGTTTACTTTATGGAACAATCACTTGGATTCTTGAAGCCATGTTTCCGGGGGTTGCTTTAACAGCCTTAGTTGGAACAGCTGCTATTTTCGTTGTTATGTTAGTTTTATATAACACTGGAATGTTAAGAGGTTCAAGTATTTTAAGAGCAATCGTTTTAGGTTCATTAATAGCTATTTTACTCGGTTCATTAGCAATATCAATTTTATCGTTAGTTAACCCAAGTTTTGGAACTGCATTTTCAAATAATTATGAATTGTCAATTGGAATTACATTATTTATGATTGTAATTGGTGCATTTATGTTAACCTTAGATTTTGATCGTGCTGATCAAGTTGTTAATATGGGCTTAGAAAAAAGAACTGAATGGCAAGTTGCTTTAGGCTTTATGATAACTCTAATTTGGATATATTATAATATCTTAAGATTAGTCGTTATGATAATGGCTAGAAATCAAAATTAAAACTAAGAGATAACAGTAGTAAAATAACCTTAATTAACAAAGCGAGGGTGGATAGTGGAAGCACCTTTAATTAAATATTTGAATTCGGTTATTGAGTGGAAAAATAAAACCTTTCCCGGATTACTCCGTTAAAAGTATAATAAGTGCTACTTTTTAAGTAGAACTAAGGTGGTACCACGAGAAAATTTAGCGTCCTTAGAGTATAATTACTTTAAGGACTTTTTATTTATATGGGAGAATTAGATGAAAGATAGAATAGAAACAATTATTAAAGATTTAAAAACAAAACTAAAGGATAGTTTTGAAATAGAAGAACTTGAAGACCTAAGAGTTAAATACTTAGGAAAAAGTGGTGAAATAACTAAATTAATGCCCCTTTTAAGAAATCTTTCCAACGATGAAAAACCCGCAATGGGTCGTTTAATTAATGAAACAAAAACAACAATTGAATTATTAATTAAAGATAAGAAAGATTCATATTTAGCAAAACTATTAAAAGATAAATTAGCTAAAGAAACAATTGATATTACTGCACCAAGTTATAAATTAAATAAAGGAACAATTCATCCCCTTAATTTAGTAATTATGGATTTAGAAGACTTCTTTATTGGCCAAGGTTATCATGTTGCATCAGGCCCTGAATTAGAACTTGATTATTATAATTTTGAAATGATGAATTTAGATTCAAATCATCCTGCAAGAAATATGCATGATTCTTTTTATGTAACAGAACATGAGTTATTAAGAACTCATACTTCCCCAGTGCAATCACGTTATATGCAAAAACATAAAAATAAAGAAATCGCAATCATTGCTCCGGGTAAAACATATAGAAGAGACCCAGATGATGCAACCCATTCACATCAGTTTATGCAATGCGAAGGTTTAGTCATTGGTAAAAATATTAACTTTAGTCATTTAAAAGATACTCTTCTTAATATGGCAAAACATTTATTTGGCGATGATCACGAAATTAGATTAAGACCTTCATATTTCCCATTTACAGAGCCATCTGTTGAAGTAGATGTAAGCTTTAAAGATAAAAACGGTAACCTTAGTTATATTGAAGTTTTAGGTGCCGGGATGGTTCATCCTAATGTTTTAACAATGAATGGTTTTGATCCAAATATATATCGTGGGTTTGCTTTTGGGATTGGTATTGAAAGAATCGCAATCTTAAAATACAATATCGATGATATAAGACAATTTTATTTGAATGATATTAGATTCTTAAATCAATTTAAAGGGGAATTTTAAAAATGAAAATACTAACTAATATTTTAAAAGATTTTATTGAAGTCCCGAAAAATTTATACGAACTTACTAATAGTTATATTATTGAAGTTGATGATTATAAACTTTTAAATGAAAGTAAAAACTTAAAAACAGGTTTAGTGTTAGAAGTTACAAAACACCCTAATGCAGATAGCCTTTATTTAACTAAAGTTGATGTCGGCGATAATAATGTTTTAGACATTATTTGCGGAGCAAGTAATGTTAAAAAAGATATGTATGTTATCGTAGCAACTCCAGGTGCTATTCTTCCTAATAACTTTAAAATTACGAAAGCTAAAATAAGAGGAATAGAATCAAGTGGAATGATTTGTTCGCTTACTGAACTTGGAATTGATGAAAAACTTCAAGATAATGAAAATCAAAGAGGAATATATCATTTTCCTAATAAAGTAAAATTAGGAATAAACCCACTTCCTTTATTAGGACTTGACGGTAATTTAATTGAACTTGATTTAACACCTAATCGGGGAGATTTATTATCACATTTAGGTTTTGCCTATGATTTAGGGGCGGTTTTAAATAAAGAAATTAAACTAAAACTACCTAATATTAAAGAAACAACTATACCTAATGATATTTCTGTTTCAATTGAAACTAATGATTGTTATAAATATGATTTAAGAGTAATGGAAGTAAAAATCAAGGAATCACCATGGTGGCTTAAAAATGCTCTTATTAATAGTGATATTAGACCGATTAATAACGTTGTTGATATTACTAATTATATTTTAATTAAATATGGAACACCTCTTCATGCTTTTGACTATAAAAAAGTAGATAGTAAAGAAATTATTGTTAAAAGTGCTTTAAAAGAAGAGGAAGTAACTACCCTTGATTTAGAAACAAGAAAAGTCATGAAGGGTGATATTTTAATTACTAACGGTAAAAAACCAATCGCCTTAGGTGGTGTAATGGGTCTTTTAAATACGATGGTTGATGATAATACCAATAAAATAATGTTAGAAGCTGCCTTATTTAATCCTGATAATATTAAAGAAACTTCTAAAAGGCTTGGATTATCTAGTGACTCAAGTCTTAGATTTGAACGAGGTATTGATGAAGACAGAGTTAGATTAGGTTTAGAAGAAGCAACTAAGTTATTAATAGAATTAGCAGATGCTAAAGTTTATCAAGGAATAAGTTCTTCAGTTAAAACTAAAGATGATAATCCTTATATAAAATATGATGAAAAAGTAATTAATGATAATTTAAATTTAAATCTTTCTCTAAATGAACAAATTAATATCTTAAAACGATTAAACTTTGAAATCAATTTAAAAGAAAAGCTAGTAAAAGCTCCTAAATACCGTAAGGATATTAAAATATTAGCCGATTTAATTGAAGAAATAGGTAGAATATATGGGTTTAATAATATTTCAAGAGAATCACTATTAATAAGTCAATATGGCAAACTTTCTAAAGAACAAAAAATCTTTAGAAGCCTTCGTTATCTTTTAAGCGGTCTAGGATTAAATGAAGTAATTAACTATAGCTTAATAAGTATGGAAGAGGCCGGTTCCTTTACAAAATTCACTAATTTTAAAAAGGTTTTAAAGCCAATGCGAGAAGATCGTTTGGTTTTAAGAACCTCTTTAATTCCAGGACTTATTAATAATGTTTCTTACCATGTAGCGAGACAAATAAATGATTTATCATTCTTTGAAATAGGAAACCTATTTAAAGAAAATGAAGAACCATATTTAGGAGTTATCTTGCATGGTAACTTTATAAAAGATTCTTGGCAGAAAAAAGGTATATCAAGCGATTTTTATGTTTTAAAAGGGATTTTAGATAATGTATTAAATTCATTAAACATAGAATACTCTTTAAACCAAACCAATGACTTAACTAATATGCATCCTAATATTCAAGGTGAAATAATTTATAAAAATAAAACTATCGGACAAATCGGTAAAGTGCATCCTAATTATTTAAAAAACAAGGACCTAACTGATGTATATGTTTTTGAAGTAAATTTAAACTCAATAATTAATCATGAATCAAAGTTAACTTATAACTCATATTCCAAATATCCATCAATTAAAAGAGACTTATCATTTGTTGTTGCTAAGGAATATAAAGTAAACGAAATTATTAATTTAATTAAAGGTACTAATAAAAATATTATAACCGATGTAAATCTTTTTGATATTTATGAAGGTAAACTAGTTAAAGAAAATTTTCAATCACTTGCCATATCAATAATTTTTAATGATAAAACAAAAACTTTAGAAAAAGAAGAAATAGAAAAAGTTTTAAAATCTATTAAGTTTAGATTAGAAAAAACATTTAAAGCAGAAATAAGAGATTAATTAATAAAATCTCTTATTTTTTGATATAATAACTTTACTAAAAGAGTAATGGAGGTTCTTTTGAAAAAAGCTTTAATAATTAAATTAATTGGGGGATTATATACATTTATTGACCTTGATACTAAAAAGACTATGGAGGGCTATGCTAAGGGAAGATTTAGGAAAGTTAGAGTTGATGAGGAATCTAGTTTTAATATAAATGTTAGTGCGAGAACAAAAAAAGATATTAAAGATATTGTTTTAAGCCCAAAGGTCGGAGATATTATTAATTATGAATTCCAAGCCGATCAATATGTTATAACCAATATATTAGAAAGAAAAAACGAACTTATTAGACCGGATATCGTAAATGTAGATCAAGTATTGTTAATTTTTTCGGCAATTGAACCTGATTTTAGTTTTTATTTATTAGATAAGTTTTTAGTTATCTTAGAAATGGAAAATTTAAAACCAGTGATTGTTGTTTCAAAAATATCTCTATTAACAGAAAAAGCTTTTAAAGAACTAAAAAATAAACTTAAATATTATAAAAAATATTATAATATTTACTATATTGATAGTAAAGATAATGTGGGAATAACAGAATTAGAGAAAATCTTCAAAGATAAAATTACTGTTTTAGCTGGTCAAACTGGAGTAGGTAAAAGTACTTTTATGAATGCCTTAATGCCAGAACTTAACTTAAAAACCCAAAGCATTTCTAAAGCTTTAGGTAGGGGTAAACACACAACAAGACATTTAGAACTATTTTTTTATAAAGAAGGTTATATTGCTGATACACCCGGTTTTTCTAAAATAGAATTAAGAATTAATGATTTTAACCTTTTAAAAGATTATTATAAAGATTTTAATGAAGTAAGTAATTTATGTCGCTTTAAAAATAAGTGTCTTCATATTAATGAGCCTAACTGTGAAGTTAAACGATTAGTTGAAAAAAGTTATATTTTAAAAGAAAGATACGATAATTACTTAGATTTTATTGATGAAATTAAAAACAAGAAACAAATTTATTAGGAGGATAATTTATATGAAAATAGCACCATCTATTTTAACAGCAAATTTTACAAGACTATCAGAAGAAATTAAATCGATTGAAAAAGAATCTGATTATCTTCATGTTGATATTATGGACGGACACTTTGTTCCAAACATCTCATTTGGTCCAACAATCGCATCTCAAATATCTGAGATATCAAAAGTTCCACTAGATATTCATTTAATGGTTGAAAAACCATTGGAATGGATTGATAAAGTAGTTTTTGACACCACTCATTTTATAACTGTTCATGCCGAAAGTCATCGTTTTCAAGAAAGTTTAGTAAGAATTAGGTATTTAGGAAAAAAAGCTGGTTTAGCAATAAAGCCTGAGACAAATATCGATTCAATTAAAGATGTTCTTCATTTAGTTGATTTAGTTTTAGTGATGGGCGTTGAGCCAGGATTTGGCGGGCAAGTTTTCATTCCTTCTCAATTAGATAAAATTAGAGAGTTAAAAAACTTAAAAAAAGAAAAAAACTATAATTATGATATTGAAGTTGATGGGGGAGTTAATACTTCAATTGCAAAAGACTGTAAAGATGCAGGTGCAACTATTTTAGTTGCTGGCACCTTTATTTTCAACTATGAAAATAGAAAGAAAAGAATAAAACTTTTAAAATAATGAAAACAGTAATTATTGCAAATCCAACCCCAAATAACATAAATGAAATAATTAAAATTAATCAAGATGATTATGTAGTTGCAGTTGATGGGGCTTACTTAGAATGTTTAAACCAAAACATCAAAGTAGATTTTATAATTGGTGATTTTGATTCTTTAACTAATTATGAAAAACTAATCGAAAATGTCGAACACCAAAAGTTGGATGAAAATAAAGATTATTCTGATACATACTATGCAGTCGAACATTCCCAAAAGAAAACACCTAATAATCAAATATACTTATTAGGTGGAATTGGTGGCGATAGATTTGAACATACTTACGCTAATATATTATTATTAATTAATAATCCTAATTTAATAGTCTTAACTGAAAAATCAGAAATAAGACTTTTAAATGAAGGAGAATGCATAGTTAAATATAATGGATATATAAATTTATTCGCAGTAACACCTTCAAATGTTACTCTTAAAGGTTTTAAATACAATTTAAATGAATATAAATTAATGCCAAATAATCCCTTAGGTTTATCCAATGAATTATTAGAAGATAAAGGGAATATAATAATATCTAAAGGTAAAATAATTTTAATAAAAACAAAATATAGTCATTAGAAAATAAAAAAAGGCGTCTGCCTTTTTAAATTTATTATTCTAATTATGCACGTTCATATGGTAATTTTTTTAAAGCTCTTGCAGATACCTTAACTTTTTTAGTATTACCATCTTCATCAATTATTCTTACCGTTTGAAGGTTTGCTTTAAATTTACGACGAGTAGTGTTTAAAGCATGACTTCTTTTATTTCCAAATGATGTGCTTTTATTAGTAACATAACACTTAGCCATAACTATCACTCCTTTTAGACCAATGTTATAATAACACAATAAGAAAATTAAATCAATACCGTTAACAAATAATTAAAAATATGTTATTAAAAATAAAGGGATTGATTTAATTAAAATATGGTATAATGATTATGAAATAAGGCAACCAAGATAACGAGGTTGCATTTATTGGTGTAAAGTGTTATACTTAATTCGCTTAATATTCAAAGCAATTATTAAGCTTCCGACAATTTAATAATATGATTATTCATCTAAGATTTTCTAGGTGAATGGGAGGATAAAAATGTCAAATAAAAAAATTAGTGGTGATCTCTTTAAGAAGATGGTTACTAATGGGGCAATTCACTTAAAAAATAATCATAAAGAAGTGGATCACCTCAACGTGTTCCCGGTACCAGATGGTGACACGGGGACGAATATGCAAATGACAATGATGGCAGGAGTTACTGAAGTAAACTCTATAAACTCAAATTCAATTGTTGATGTATCTAAAATTTTATCCCGGGGACTATTGATGGGCGCTAGAGGAAACTCAGGTGTCATCTTGTCTCAGTTTTTCCGGGGAGTATATTCTGAAATTTCAAAAATAAACAATGGTTCAGTTACTGTTAAAGAATTTATACAAGCATTAGTCGGCGGATACGAAATGGCGTATCGCGCCGTTATTGATCCTGTCGAAGGGACTATTTTAACTGTGGTTAGAGAATCAGCAGAAAAAGTTTTAAGAGAACAACATAATTTGAAAAACATTGAAGATGTTTTAAGGGTTTATTTAGAACAAGCAAAAGATACTTTAATTAAAACACCAGAATTGTTACCAGTCTTAAAAGAAGCTGGAGTTGTTGACTCCGGTGGAGCTGGATTTATTAAAATAATCGAAGGAATGCTAATGGCAATCCAAGGTCAGATTTTAATTGAACAAGATGTTGATTTTATTTCTGAAAGTCCTAAAATTGATACAGAATATATTGGCGCTCATAATTTGGGTGATGTCGATATTAAATACGGTTATTGTACTGAGTTTATCGTTGACTTATTCTCATGGGAGAATTTTGACCCTAACGATGTTAGAGAGCCCCTTTCACAAATGGGTGACTCACTAGTGGTAGTAAATGATGAAAATTTACTTAAAGTTCATGTTCATACCAATCAGCCTGGTGTGGCTTTAACACTTGCTCAAAAATTTGGTGAACTTAAAACTATTAAAATTGATAACATGAGAATCCAACATACAAATATTACCGGTCAAGATCATATGCATCATCACGCCGAAGAATTATCAGCTGAGGAAAACAAAGCTAAAGTTAAATATGGAATTATCGCTGTTGCTCAAGGTGCAGGTATTAAAGAAACCTTTAAAGAGCTAGGTGTAGATTATGTTATCGACGGTGGACAAACAATGAATCCCCCTACCGAAGACTTCATAAAAGCAATCAAAAAAGTTAATGCTGAAAACATTATTATTTTACCTAATAACTCTAACATAGTTTTAACTGCTGAACAAGCGGCTAAATTAGTTGAAGATGAAGAAAATGTTGCAGTCATTAAAACAAAATCTGTTGCTCAAGGCTATTCATCGCTAATTTCTTTTGATCCAACAGCTACATTATCGGAAAATGCACTAATGATGAAAGATTCACTAGAAGAAATGAAATACGGCGAAGTAACTTACGCTGTTCGTGACACTGAAATGTTTGGTGTTAAAGTAAAAAATGGAGATTTCATTGGTATTTTTGAAAGTCAGATTGTTGTATCTTCAAAAGAAAGACTTGAAGTTATTAATTCTTTATTAAAGGATATGATTGATGACGAAACAGAAATTGTCACAGTTTTCTATGGTAAAGATGTCGAAGAAAATGAATTGGAATTAGTTTCGAATAATATTTCTTTAATTTCTGAAGATATTGAAGTTGAATTTGTCAATGGCGGTCAAGAAGTTTATTCTTATATTATTGCTGTTGAATAAATTTTATTTTAATAAATATTTATAAATAACGTCTTTCAATTAAACTTCCCCATATTATAGGTTCTAATAGCTTGTAATTTGAGGAGGTTTTTTATTACAATTTTATATATATTACGCATCGTTTGACTAAAATCCTAATTTATATTAAAATTGATATTAAGTTGCTCGGGTGGTGAAACGGTATACACGCTACCTTGAGGTGGTAGTAGGATTAATTCCTGTGAGGGTTCAAATCCCTTCCCGAGCACCATTTTACATATTAGAAATGAGGCATAAGACATATGAGTAAAACAAACAATCATTTATTTAAAACATTTATTACTAGTGTATTTTTAATTCAAATAATTGACTTGATAATTGAGATATTCAATAATTCATTTAATTTGATAGAGATTAGTTCTTTTTTCACACTTGTTTTAATTTTATTAGCCATAGTAATTGCATTAATACAAAAAAATTATTTCGTAGCATTAATAGTTTCCTTAGTTAAAGTGGTGCTATCTTTAATCGACAAAGATTTAAGTATTTTAATTAACATTCAGTCAAATTTCTTTTTAGATTTGGTATTCTATACGGCTCTATTAAGCATATTTATATTAGCGCTAGGAGTATATCTAATTCATATATTTTTAAAAAATAAATCCTATATAACTGAAAGTCCTGAACTACAAAATTTAATTTGGCCTTTCATAGTTTTATTGTTTTATTCTATTTTTGATTCTATGGACCATGGAATTATTATTGCTATTACTGAATTAATTGCCTTAATATTTGTTGCTCATATTTCTGAAAGTTTATTATGGATTTCTGCGTTTATATATATACCTTTTAATTTAATAAATGGAATCATTAATGATATACAATTAACAAGAATTGTTATGGCAGAATGGGTTTTGGGATTTATTATTTTAGGATTTGCCATATATTCTTTAATTGAAAATATAAAGCATCTAAAACATCATCCAAATCTTGAATAAATTATAAAATTTTATCAATAATAAGTCCCCGCTAAATATTTTGCCAACGTGATATAATGAAAAAAAGGAATAAAATATAATGAAGTTAAAAAGTGGAAAGAAAATAAAAATTCATAGCTACAAACACGATGGTTCTCTTCACCGTGTTTGGATGACTTCATTTGTTGTTGAAGACACATTAGAGTTTTTAGCTACTGGTAACCAAAACACTAAAGTTATTGAATCAAATGGAAGATATTGGCATACCAAAGAACCGGCTATATGTTATTTCTTTGAAAAAGAGTGGTTTAATATAATCGCAATGTTAAAAAAAGATGGGATCCATTTTTATTGTAATATTGCTAGTCCTTATCTTTATGATGGTGAAGCTTTAAAATATATTGATTATGATTTAGATATTAGAGTTTATCCGGATGGTAATATTGTTATCTTAGATGAAAAAGATTATGAAATTCATTCTGATAATATGGATTATCCTGATGATCTACAAGAAATAATTAATAAATCGTTAATTAAACTAGAAAATTGGATTAAAGATAAAAGACCGCCTTTTGATTTAAAAACAGTTAGTTACCATTATGACACTTTTAAAACTATTTATGATAATAATCGGCGAAAAACAAATAAAATTAGAAAAAGGAATCTTTAATGATTCTTTTTTCTTATAAACGAAAATTCACTGTAAATTAACGGGCTAAAAGTGCATTATATCTTTTTTTACTTGTTAATAATAAAATATATATTAAAATTTATATTATGAATGTAACAAAAAATATCTAAGATAATTATAGTTATAAAATTGTTAGCTTAAATATATGTTTAGTGATATTATTAAACCAAAGATATCTAATATAATAACTATTTAAGAATCACGGGAGGTTTAGATGAAAAAAGGAATAAGTCTTTTAATGATACTATTTTTATCAGTTCTTTTAGTTGCTTGTGGCCTACCATTTTCCAGTAAAATAGTCCGTAATAAAAAAGAGATTGTTAATGATAAATATGGCGAAGTTGATTACGTAATAGAAGATATATTAGTTTATAAAAATTTAAAAGATCAATTTAAAAATGTAGAAGGGATTGACTATATTGAAAAAAATAGTGGAAACAGAGGTAGCATTGAACCTGAACTTAGACAGAATTTATATATTATTATTGACATAATAAAAATTAATAATGAATATAAATTATTAGTATACAATAACATAATAAAGAAATTTGCTAATGAAAAGAAAATGTTTGTTTTAACTGACTATTTTCTACCAATTAATATGGAAGATATAGAAATCCTTAGTAATGAATATTTAGAAGAACAAAGTCTAACTGGCTATAAAGTTGATTTCATCAAAAAAGATCTTAATATTAAAAGGCCATTTCATACAACAGCTAATGATCTTTCACTTTCTTTTTATGAGAAAACTAGTGAAGGAACCATCTTTATGTCACTTACAGATAATTTAACTGGCAATGTAATTGTTGGTAATGAATATAATTTAATTTGTAGTAACGTTTTTAAAAAAGAAATTTATTATCCAGAAAACACTAATTACGAAGATTATATAAATGAAAACTATGATACTTTAAATAATGATAAAGTAGAGTTTTCTTTGGATAAAGGTGATAGTTATAAAGAAATAGATAACAAATTAGAAACTTTCGATATATGGAATGAAGCTATAAATAGTGAAGTTCCTAATGCGGTCTTCTTTTATGCATTTACTTATGAAGAGTTTTTAATAAAAATAGATGAAGCTAAAAACCCTAACTTTTATACATATAGATATTTAACTAAAGAAGAATTTGATGCACTTAAAGAAGAATATAATGAAGAATATTTCGAAGAAAATATTTTAATATTTTATTATAAATATGAACCAAATATTTCGGAAAATTATGTTTATTCAATTACTAAGTTAAATAATACTTTAACTGTTAATATTAATAGGTTTGAGGGAATGCAAACCGCCTTAAGCTCTTGGCTAGAAATAATAACAATCAAAAAGAATGATATCAAAGATATAACAAACATTAATTTAATCGTTAGAACGATTTCTGAAAAAACTACTTCTGTAACAGTTTATATCAAAGATAATTATTTAAGAGACTTTTATATAAAAGATAAAACCATTGATGACTTTAAAGGTTTAAGTAATTTAAAACAAATAAATTTATTTAGATGGAGTTTAAACGTTGATTTAATAATTAATCAAAAAATAAGTGATGAAGATTTGAAATCATTAATAAATTATTTAGAAAACAATGAGAATGTTTTATCAACCGGATATAAAGGAAAGGATTTTATCAGAGTCCAAATGAAATATAGTTTTTATGATAAAGTATTTAATAAAACCTTAAAAATTAATGATTTTATTAATGAACAATCAATAATTGATGATTATTCATTAACGATTAAAATCTTAAATTTTACTCCGATAGGAAGTATTACTTTTATTTTAGAAGATAAAGGTAAAGAACAAGCAAAAGAAATGATAAATGAGTTAAAAGAATTAAATTATCGTTTTATAAACTATGAAGGGATTTATTAATAAATATGAGAAGTATAATTAAATGAATAAAATTGAAAATATACAAACAATCAACAAAGAAGATTTAGATAATATTTTAAAAGTATGGTACTCATCTGTAAAAGCCACCCATTTATTTTTAAAAGAAGATGAAATTATGAGAATTAAACCTCAAGTAATTCAAGGCATTAATTATGTAGAAAATTTATTAAGTTTTAGAGATAAAAAAGGAAAGATAATAGCTTTCATGGGTGTTCATGATAAAAAAATAGAGATGTTATTTGTAGAAGCAAGTTTAATAAGAAAAGGCATATGAAAAAGATTTGTCGACTATGCAACAAATAAATTAAATGTCAAATATGTTGATGTAAACGAAGATAATAACGATTTGTTAAATTTTATAAAAAAATGGGCTTTACCATTTTTAATCGTTTAGAAATTGATGATAATGGAGATCCATATCCTACACTAAATATGGTTTTAAAATAGTAATGTAAATATTCTTTTCAAACCCCAAATGTTTAAAAGATTGGAATCATTTCCAGCCCCTGTTTTCCTTTAGTTTTTACCTTCACATGAGAATTCGAAGAATTATGGAGTCTATATTAAATAAATTCCGCCATTTTATGCCGGCGGCGAACTTGGACCCACATAATGAAAAGAGGTACCTAGATTAATAAAATATAATCTAAGTATCTCTTTTTTGTATATATCAAGTAAATTTTTGTAGTTTAAATATAAGTATTAATATTTTACATTCACCATCTTTATAACTAATGGAGATAAAAAAAGAAGGATTTATAGGCCACGTATGTCTGGCAACAACCTTCATTTTTAAGACATCTGGAGCCGGCGAGGAGAATCGAACCCCCATCTCATGCTTGGCAAGCACGTGTAATAACCATTATACGACGCCGACGGATACCTTAATCATGATATCAAATTCATGAGTCTTTTGTCAAGCAAAACCCATAAATTTATAGAATCTTCAGTTATAATCTAAAATCATTCTATTTGGTATAATATAATAGAAATTAATATTAAAGGAGCAATCATGACTTATACAAAAGAAGATTTAATTAAACAATTAAAAGATATGGGAATAGATAAAAATGATACGATAAAAGTCCATGTATCTTATAAAGCAATCCATCCGACAACGGATGGTCCTAATACGGTAATTGATGCGTTAATGGAATATATGAAAGAAGGTTTATTAGTTATTCCAACTCACACCTGGGGAGTTGTTAACGATGATAATCCGATTTATGATCCTCTATCAACAAAATCAAACATAGGAACTATTCCTAATTTATTTTTAGAAAGAAAAAATGTTTACCGTTCTTTACATCCAACCCATTCTGTTGCTGCTTATGGTGAAGATGCTTTTAAATTTATTAAAGGAGAAGAAAGATTTACTACTCCTTGTCCAAGAGATGGTGTTTACGGTAAACTTTTTGATAAACATGCTAAAATATTATTAATTGGTGTAACTTTAAATAGAAATACATATTTTCATGGTGTTGAGGAATGGATAGATATTAAAAATAGAGTAACTGACTTTAAGATGCCTCTTAAAGTCTTAAAAGACAAAAAGTTAATTGATGTACCATCAAGCCGTCATACCCCTTTAAATGTCGCAAATAACTATAATAAAGCTAATGAAATTTTATTTAATTTAAAGGCTTTAAAAGAATCTTTATTTGGTAATGCTAAAACATTAGTTCTAGATGCTTATAAATCAAAAATTATTATTACCAAAATGTTAGAAGACATGCCTGATTTATTTTTAGATGATAAACCATTAAGTGATAAACAAATTAAATATTATTCTAATTTAGATTATAATTTCTAAATTAAAATAACATTAAAAAAGGAATATAATGAAAAAAAGACTAATAAGAATATTAATAATTATTGTAACAGGTTTTCTAATTGGATTTATCAACACTTTATTTATTTATGATGGAGTTTGGGGTCATTTCAATAAAGGATTAGGTTCTGTTTTTTGGTGGGTTCATATTATATACTTTTTAGTTAGTCTTTTTTTAGTAATCTTAGTTCATGAGTTAGGACACTTATTCTCATTTTTAAAACATAAAGTAAAGGTTAAAGCTTTATATGCTTTAATGTTTGCTTTTGTGAAAGAAGAAAAAAGGATTAAAATTAGATTAGTTCCTAAGTTTTTATTATTAATCGGTGGAATTGTTATTCCTGATGAAATGGTTATTGATAATAAGAAAAAAGAAGATGAAATAATTGAAATTATTAAAAAAGTATTAATTGCTGGACCTAATACATCTTTAGTTTATGGTGTTATAATATTTATAATTTGGCTTATATTTTTATTTACTAATTTTTACTTATTAAATGGCTTTTTATTTACTTTAATGTTAACAGCCATTATTATGACATTTTTAGTTGTTAAATCATCTAAAATATCAAGAGGTAGTTTATATGGAGATTATGTTGCTAGTGAACAAATAAGTAAAAATGAATTATTTAGAATAAATTATTTATATCAATTAGTTTCTTTAATTAAAAGAGATAATAAAAGTATTGATTATTTATGGCCTAAAATAGTTAATGAATTAACAAAAAAATCAAGTTACAGTAATTCCTTATATTTAAACTTAATTAATATTTATTTAGAAGAAGTTACCTTTTATGAGAAAATAGGTTCAACTGGGGTTGAGGATAAGTTTGATAAGATTATTAAAAGGCTATCAAACCATGAAGATGGTTTGATAACTTATTATCAGTTTATTTACTTTTATCAATCAAGAAAGAATTATTTAAAAGTGACTTCACTTTTAAATGATTTAAATCATAAAGAATTTAAAGTAGATAAAAAAGTTAAATTATTTCATAAAAAGCTAACTAATCATTTATTAGGGTTTAGTGACGAGAGTGAATTTTTAAATAATAAAAAGAATTTATATCCATCAAGTTTAAGTTGGATATATGATCCTTTAAAATTACCATTTGAAATAAAGGAAATAAAAAAATAAATATGAAAAATTATACTAAAATTAATGAACTGGCAATAGATAAGTGGGTTAAAGATGGTTGGGAATGGGGAAAACCTATTTCTTTAAATGAATATAAAGAAGCCTTAAGAGGCAATTTTAAACTAAAATTAACCCCTACTAAAGATATGCCAAAAGAATGGTTATTAAATAGTTTTAAAAATAAAAAAGTTTTAGGTCTTGCTAGTGGTGGAGCTCAACAGATGCCAATCTTTAAAGCTTTAGGAGCTGATGTAACCTTAATTGATATATCAAATGAACAATTAAAAACCGAACTAGAATTTTCTAAACTTGCAAACTATCAAATTAATTTAATTAAAGGTGACATTACTAAAGACTTACCCTTTAATGATAATGAATTTGATTATGTATTTTTTCCGGTTGCTAATGTATATTTACATCAAACTGATAAGTTATTTAAAGAGGTTTACCGTATTTTAAAAAAAGACGGTATTTTAGTTTCAGGATTAGATAATGGTCTTAATTTTGCTTTTGATGATGAAGACGGTAAAATCATGTTTCCTTTACCATTTAATCCTTTAATTGATGAAGAGCAATACGATTATATGGTTGAAAATGATTATGGTATTCAGTTTAGCCATAGTATTACTGAATCAATTAAAGGACAACTTAAAGCGGGCTTTAAGTTGCTTGATATATATGAGGATACTAATTTAGAAGGTAAATTAAAAGAAAACAACATTTATACATTTTTAGCCACAAAGTCCCTTAAAGAGTAAGATAACGCATTTAAATTGATGATTCATCAATAAATCTTTATCATATATATAAACATAATAGAAATGGAGAACATAATATGAATTTAAAAATCGGAATAATTTTAGCCTCTGTTAGAGAACAAAGAGTTGGTGAAACAGTTGCTAATTGGGTATTAGATGAAGTTAATTTAGTTAAAGAAGACAATGTTTCATTTGAAATAATTGATTTAAGAAACTATAAAATGCCATTTGTTGGAATTACTCCAACTGATGAAGAAGCAAAAACAATTGACTCATGGAAATCAAAAATGAGTGAAATGGATGGATATGTTTTAGTAACTCCTGAATATAATAGAATGGTTCCGGGTGCTTTGGCAAATGCCTTCCAATATTTATTTCCGGAAGTATCAGATAAAGCTTTAGCATTTGTTGGTTATGGGTTTTTAGGAGCTGCTCGCGCTATTAATAACTTTAGATCAGCACTTTCAATTTTAAAATTAGCATTAGTCCAAAAACAAATTAATATATCATTTAATACAGACTTTAAAAATGCTAATACAAAAGATATGGAATTCACTCCTGGAGCATGGCATAAAGCTGATTTAAAAATATTTACTGAACAATTAACTAATTGGTCAAAAGCTTTAAAAGCCTTAAGAGAAGGGAAATTAAATTAATCAATTTATAAAAAGATAAGTTTCTATTTTGAAACTTATTTTTTTATAAATAAAAAAAGAACCCTATTAAGGTATTTTCATTTTATCGTCTCCTACTTTTAAAATAACACTTTAATTTAAATATTAAAGTATTATCATATAGGATGCACCATTGTTTATGGCTTACAATTATTAAACTAATTACTTTACTTCTTTTATATAATCAAAAATTTTATTATCTATTCATAATGAGTCCAAAGTCTTACTATATAAATAACATTTTTTTCAATTTTGTAAATAAGTTTATGTCGAATGTTAATTCTTCTAGAGTACAACCCTTCTAAGTCACCCACTAATTTTTCAAATGTGGGTGGTGTTTTAAATGGGTCTTCTTTAATTATTTCTACTAAGTTCTTTGCCTTTTTAAGTAATGACGGATGTTGCTTTAAATACTTAATGTCTTTAATCGCTCTTTTTGAAAAAACTATTTCATACATTTTAGTTACCAATCAACATCTTTCTCTTTAGTACCTTTTTCTACATCATCTTTTAAGCCTTCAATTAATGTTTCTTTATACTCTTTATTTTGACTTAAATATATAGTTTCTAAAAGCCCTCTATAATCATCTTCAGATATTAATACAACATTTCCTTTTTTAGTATTTATATTTATTTCAAGTCCTGTTTCAATTGCAAGATCTGCTAGTTTATATAAATCTTTTCTTGCGTTAGTAATATTAGTTTTATATGACATATTAACTCACTCTCCTTCGTCTATATATTAACATACGCTAATGCGTACGTCAATACAATTAATAAAAAAGACTTTCTTCCCCGGTCAATTAGACATAATGGATTCGAAAGTCTTACTATAGTAAAGACAATTATGGCATTTTTTGCCTATTGTATGTTGGTTAGATTCATATAAACTCATCGGTCTCATTTTAACAGTGTGAATCCTTCCCACACCACTATGCAAAACTCCTTTTTTATTTGGAACTGATGATTCTGTTAAAATGAATTGTTCTTTTAACCCTCTTTTATCAACTTCAGCTCTTACTCCATCTCATAAAGTAGGTACTTCTTGCCATTCATCTATTATTCTAGGTTTATATCAGCTTGGTTTTAATTTCTTTATATTATCACCTCAATGATTATATATTCCGTTCATGTTATTTAGTCATTATTATTCACGTTATTTTGTTAATACTGTTAAGATTCTTTTGTTGTTATAATCGTCATCATCTTTTTTAAATTAATATTTTTATGTATAAAATAAAAAAAAGCTACATTTTGATATGTAGCATTTTAAAATTCAATCGTGGTGCCCCCAACTAGACTCGAACTTGTAATTCATCCTTACCATGGATGCGGTTTACCCTTAACCTATGGGGGCATAAATATCAAAGTGATTATATCAAATTAAAAGTGAAAAATAAAGAGTAAAATTAAAATGTAGTATTTTATGAAACTACCTCCCAATATTTACATATAATAATTTTAATTTGTAATTATTTGATAAATAAACAAAATAAAGGTATAATGCTTATAGTTGTGATAAGCAACAAATGATTTAAGAAATGGAGATTTAAATGAAAGGCACCGTTAAATGGTTTGATGCAAGTAAAGGCTACGGCTTTATAACTGCTGACGACGGTAAAGAAGTGTTTGTTCATTATTCAGCTATCCAAACTGATGGATATAAAACTTTAGCTGAAGGCGATGAAGTCGAATTCGAAATTAAGACTGGCGATCGTGGTGAACAAGCGGATAATGTATCAAAAATATAGATTTCGAATTAAAAATAGAGATTTTGCTTAAAATCTCTTTTTTTTAGTTTAAATTTGATATAATTTATATTGTATAAGGTAAGGGGTTTTAATTATGAATTATGATCTTTTAGAAGTAGATAAACTTCATTTTAACCGGTTAAGAGAATCAGTTAGTGAAAAAAGAGTTAATGATTTATTTGATTATTTTATTAAAAGATTTTCTTATGAGTCAATTAAGTTAGAAGGAACCAATTCTTTGAGTGAAGAAGAAGTTGCTCATTTAATCAAGACTAAAATAATTGTTAGTGAATTAATTGAGCGTGATCAAAAAGAAATACTAAACTACGTTAAAGCTTTTTCTTATATTTTTGAAATGATAAAACTAAGAAAAAAATTAAATGAAGAAATATTAAAAGATATTCATGAAATACTAACCGAAGGTATAATAATTGGTGGAAGATACCGTCAAGTAAACATTACGATTAAAAATAGTATGCATCAACCACCTAATTATTTAAAAGTTTATGACAGAATGGAAAAACTTTTTTATGATTTAGATAATTTTAAAGGAAATGCTATTCAAAAAGGAGCTTTCGCTCAATCTCAAATCTTAAAGATATATCCCTTCTTAGATGGAAATGGGAGATTATCAAGATTAATTTTAAATTATTATTTAATGTTTAAAGGGTATATGCCTGTATCAATTCCTTTAAAATTAAAAGATGAATATTTTAAATCGGTTGATATATTTAAGGAACAAAAACTTATTAAACCGATTGAAGAGTTTATTTATAAACTCTTATTAGACCAATATGAAGATTATATTAACCTTTTAGAAGAAGGTAATTTAGATGGAGAGTAATTATGGGTTTAGAAGCCGGATTAATTAATGAATTAAAAGTTTTAAGAGAAACTGATATTGCTTATTTATTAGTTGATGAAGATTTAAACGAAGTCTTTTTACATAAACATGAAATTAGTAATCAAACTTTAAATGAAAATGATATCGTTCAAGCTTTTTTGTATTATGATCAAAAAGGAAGGTTATCAGCAACCTTAAAAACACCTTACTTAACTTTAGGAGAAAAAGGATTATTAAAAGTAGTTGGAAAGGTTAAAAACTTAGGAGTCTTTTTAGATTTAGGAATTAATAAAGATTTATTATTATCAAAAGATTTTCTTCCTAAAAATGAATCTTTATGGCCTATAGTGGATGATTATATATTAGTTACATTAACTTTAAAAAATAGATTAATCGCTAAGATAGTAAAATATAATGAAGTCACTCCTTCATCAAATGAAATTGAAGAAGGAATGGAGTTAATTGGATATGTCCAAGAATTAGGACCAATCGGATTATTTGTCTATACTAAAAATGGTCATTTAGTTTTAGTAAGAAAAGATAACTTAAGAAAGAAATATCGTTTAGGTGAAGAAGTTAAAGTATTAATTACTTATAAATCTAAAAAAGGTTATGAAGGTAACTTAAGTGGTTTTAAAGAAGAAGTAATGCTTGAGGATAGTGAACTTATTTTAAATTATTTAAATAATCATAATAATGAAATGCCATTAACTGATAAAAGTAGTAGTGATGATGTAAAAGAAGTTTTAAATATTTCAAGAAAAGCTTTAAAAAGAGCTTTAGGAAGATTATATAAAGAAGATAAAGTAACATTTAAAAACAATAAAACATATTTGGTGGTAAAAGATGAAGAATAAAAAATTAGTTGAAAAAATAACAAGCCGTGATGAAAACTTCAGTAAATGGTATACAGATGTTTGTTTAGAAGCTGAATTAATGGATTATAGTGACGCAAAAGGATTTATTATTTACCGTCCTTTAGGATATGGTATTTGGGAAAACATTCAAAGTTATTTAAATAATGAATTTAAAAAAACAGATCATGAAAATGTCTATATGCCTCTTTTAATTCCTGAAAGTCTTTTTCAAAAAGAAAAAGACCATGTTGAAGGATTTGCTCCTGAAACTGCGATGGTAACAACTACTGGAGTTGAAGATTTAAATGAAAGATTAATTGTAAGACCTACCTCAGAAGTATTATTTTCTACTCATTATTCTAAAATAGTTAAATCATTTAGAGACTTACCAAAAAAATATAACCAGTGGTGTAGTGTAGTTAGATGGGAAAAAACCACCAGACCATTTTTACGTGGTAAAGAGTTTTTATGGCAAGAAGGTCATACAGCTCATGAAACAAAAGAAGAAGCGATGAAAGAAACTTTAGACATTTTAAAGATCTATGAAAAAATGGGGAAAGATTTACTAGCAATTCCATTTGTAACAGGAATGAAAACAGAAAAAGAGAAATTTGCTGGAGCGATTAACACATATGCAATCGAAGCTTTAATGTATGACGGCCAAGCTCTACAATCAGGAACTACTCATTATTTTGGTGATGAGTTTGCTAAAGCTTTTGATATTAAGTTTTTAAATGAAAATAATGAATTAGTTTACGCTCACCAAACTTCTTGGGGAGTGTCAACAAGATTAATTGGTGCATTAATTATGGTTCATGGTGATGATAGTGGGTTAGTTCTACCTCCATATGTAGCTCCAACTCAAGTAGTTATTATTCCAATTGCTCCAAATGATTTAGTTTTAGAAAAAGTTAAAGAACTTGAAGAAAATCTTAATAAAGAAAAAATAAGATTTAAAACCGATAACTCTAAAAGATCTCCTGGTTGGAAATTTAGTGAACATGAAATGAAAGGAACTCCAATTAGAATTGAAATTGGACCTAGGGATTTAAAAAATGACGAAGTAACAATCGTTTATCGTCATACTAGAGAAAAGGTTTCAGTTAAATTTAATGAAATTACGAATTACTTAAATGAAGCATTTAGTAAAATGCATCATGAAATGTATGAAAACGCCAAAAAGTTTTCAGACAGTAAAACATATACTGCTAAAACTTATGAAGACTTTAAAAAATATTTAAAAATGGGTGGCTATATTAAAATGTCAATTGCCGGTGAAGAAGCAGAAATGCTTATTAAAGAAGAAACTGGTGCAACCTCAAGAGTTATTTTAAATGATGAGTTAATTACTAAAACTTGTCCAGTAACAAAAAAGGACGCTACTCAAACTATATTATTTGCTAGAGCGTATTAATTATTTAGTTAAAAATAAAATTAAATCTTTAAATAAAGAACTCCAAAAATAAGGCTCATGCTTCATTCCATCATAAACTTGATGGAATGTCTCAGCCTTATTTTTATTTAATAATTCATTAATTTTAATTGAATCTTTAACAAAAAGTTCATTATTAATCTTATCAGGTGTTTCAAGCGTCCCACAAGTAACAAAATATCTTTGATTAGATAAATTATAATCTTTTTTAAAAGTATTTAAAAATCCATCACGGTTCCACCAAATAGAAGGTGATAAAACTCCTATTCCTTTAAAAGTATCTGGATTATTAATACCGGCATATAAACTAATTAAACCACCCATTGATGAACCGGCAATAAAAGTATTATTTAAATCACTTAAAGTATTAAAGTTATAATCAATAAATGGTTTTAATTCATCGGTAATAAATTTTATATATTTATCACCATAAAAGTTAGCTTCACCATTTAAAATAAAACTATTATCAATTGGACTATACTCACTTAATCTATTTTGGTTTTCATGAATCCCAACAATTATAATTGGTGGTATTTCTTTTTCTTTAATTAATTTAGTAACTATTTCCATTAAATTCCAAGAATCATTATCTTTAGAAAATAGTTTATCACCATCGGTCATATATATAACTGGATAATATTTTTTTCTACCTTTCGGAAGATAAATGTCGATTAACTTTTCTTCTTTTAATATTTTACTATAAATTTTATGAGTTTTTACTAAACGTCTTTGAATTTTTCTTTTAGGAACCGGATCATATTTAGGTTTAAATAAAGGATTACAAGATAAAATTCTTTTAGTTGAAAGATATGATGCATATAAAAAATTATGTCTTTCATATGCTTCTAAAGCATAATTACTACAAGTTGGCTTATGTCTACATTTATGTGATTTAGTTGGTGATATCTTTTTTTGATACCATTTAATTAATTTAGTAGCAAGTTTTTTCATAACATAAGTATTATATCTTAAAATAAATATTTATATAAAAATATAATTATTATGATTTTTTATGTTTCTCTATTTTAAAAAGGTGTTAATATGGTATAATAAAGTATCATGTAAACGCATTCAAAGAAGGAGGACTATATGAAAAACTATGGAACCAAGGCCCTAAGAAACATTGCTTTACTCGGGCACCAAGGTAGTGGTAAAACAACCCTATCTGAAAGCCTGTTATATGTTTCTGGGGGAATCAGTAAAAAAGGAGAAGTTGAAAAGAAAAGTACTAAGTCAGATTTTTTAGCCGAAGAACACTTAAGAATGTCTTCGACTCAAAACGCTTTAATACCTGTGTTATTTAATGACTGCAAACTTAACTTTCTTGATGTGCCGGGTAATGATGAGTTAACTAACGAATTATACCATGCACTTGAAGTAGTTAAAGGAGCGGTCATTTTACTTGATGCTACTAAAGGTGTTGAAGTTGGAACCGAATTAGTCTGGGATGAAATTAGAAGAAGACATATTCCATCTATTATATTTGTAAATAAAATGGATAAAGAAAATATCGACTTTGAAAAAATTCTAGAAGATATTAGAAATAAATTAGGTAAAAGGGCAGCCCCATTTGCATATCCTATCGGTCGTGAAGAAGACTTTGAAGGATTTGTTAATGTTGTTGAAATGAAAGCTCGTATTTATGATGGAAATAGTTGTGTAGATGCTGAGATTTGGGATGAGAAATTACCTAAAGTTGAATCATTAAATGAAATGATTATGGAAACTGTTGCTGAAACTAGTGAAGAATTATTAGAAAAATATTTAGGTGGCGAAAAAATAAGTATGCCTGAAATAAAAAAAGCTCTTCATGAAAATATTTTAAATGGAGAAATAATTCCCGTTATTGTTGGTTCAGCGACTAAAAATATTGGTGTTGAAACGTTACTTAATATGTTAATTGATTATCTTCCATCACCAGATGAATTAAAAGAATTAGAAGCTAAAGATACTAAAACTAATGAAAT
>JBBACV010000005.1:0-30025 GCA_041656835.1 Acholeplasmataceae bacterium
CCTCGACGGCGACGGCGTCCAGATCAGCGATCTCCGCCAGATTCGGATCATACGCCTGCACGTCCTCGCCGATAACCAATCCCAGCCCGCTGCGGGCCTCGGTGGCGTTGGCGTCCGTCTGCACACGGGACAGCCAGAAGGCCGTCAGTTCGTCCAGTACGCTCGCACCCGTGACGCGGACGGTCGTGAAATTGCCGTCCGCGTCACGATAGACGTAGCCCGCCGTTCCCGCCGGCGGCAGTTGCACGGTATCACCGCTGTCGATCACCTGGATTTGCAGGCAGCGGCCGAGTCGTTCGCTCAAGTCCTGAGCGATGCGCGTCAGCTTCTCGACGGCCTCCTGTATCACCTCGTCGTCGATATCGAGATCGCTCGTCCGTTCCGTATCGCGCCGAATGACGATGCGGTAGTCGTCGGAATACGTCTCGATCGTCGTGACCGTGCCGCCTTTGGTCAAGTCCAGTTCGTCGTTGGTATTGGCCCCTGTGACCGTATAGTCCGTCGCCAACGTCAACAGGGTCTCCACGCCGTCCTCGTCCACCAGATAGACCTGAAGGTCGTTCTCCGTCACCAGACCGAAGGAGAATGTGAACGTGGTATCGCTGCCGTCACAGGCATAAGGGCCGGCTACGGTGTCCTCGTCCGGGACGGACGCCCAGGCAGTCCATGCGGTACAGAATATCATTGCCGGTATCAACCATAGCCGTTTCATAGCTTGCCAGCCTCCATGTCTTCCACAAGAGATGTTCGCGCTTCGGCGCGGGCTTTATCTACTGCCTTCTGCAAGTCCGTCCTCACCTCTAAGGCTTCCTGGACGCGGCGTTCTATATTGATGGCGGCGCGCCGTTCGTATTCCTTGTATCGTGCCTCATTGAGCCAGAAGTCACCCAGGATGCGATGACTGATGCCGGTGGCAATGCCTTTCTCGTTCAGCGCCGTGCGCACCCGGTCCGAAAGCCGCTTGGCGATGCGACGCGCGACATTCTGTTGTTCGGTCAAGTCCAGCGATGTGATCGGATACGCTTCACGTTTGGCCTTGAGTTCCGCTGCTTCGATATCAGAGTGCGTTTGCCGTAGCCATTCCTGCTGGGACGGAGCGAGATCGTCCCAGGCCATGCGATACGCTGCCTCGGCCGCCGCATTCTTGATGTCCTTGGCTTCGGCGAAAAGACTTGGGTCGTAGGTAGCGACGCCGGCCCCGCCGAAGGTCAGCGCGAAGGCCGTCACTCCCTCGGGTACGCCTTCCGTAGTGAGGGCGTCGAAGGCGTCCTGGACTACCAACGGTATCGTGCGCGAAAGAACTTCACGACCGGCTCCCTGCAACCAGTCTGGAATTTCGGCGTCGTCGAGTATGTCGCCGATTTTGCCCTTTGGAGCAGACCCGAAGGGTTGGCCCACCATGTTCTCGCCCTTGATCCAGTCGATGAAGGCCCCGGCCAGAGGGCTGTTCTTACTGCGGAGGAAATCCACGAACAATTGCTTGCGATCGACCTCGCGAATTTCGCCGGATTGCGTCTTGATTTGACCCGTCGCCATGCGCACGATGAACCGCGCCGCCGTGAGATACCCGGCCCACGGGTCGATGTGCATCTTGCCGTGAACAATCTTGCCCCCGTCAGTCGCTCTCAAGTCGGGTTCGAGTTCGATCTCCTCGTCACCGGGCCACAGCATTTTGATGAGATACATCAGGCCGATATTGGCAGCGATCATCGCCGCCACAGAACGTATCCCCAAAGTCAATTCCGGTTGCCATTGGGCACGCAGACGCACGTGTCGCTTACCTGTTTCATCCACAGTAATCTCCCCAACACTGCGGAATAAAGCCAGCGGCACATCCTTAGCCACAGCCAGTCGGGACAGGAAGAATCGCGGAGAAAAGAACATGGCATTGAACAGCGGCGCTGCCGACCGCAGGGATTTGGGCAACTTGGAACGACCACTGAAGTTATTGATGGCCGTCGCCAAATGACGCAATTCTTCGGTCGTTAAGGTACGGCCTTTCGCTATTTCCGTATGATGCACGTATCGCGAAAAGATGGCCAGCCGCAACTGATTCAGGGCCACTACGAATGACCGTTCAGCCCGCCGCACGCCTGGCACTTTGCCGACCAGTCGAGCGCCGGTGAATTCTTCCGCCAAATCAGCGATATGGGCGTCCACCTTGTCCAGATCGAGAAGCTGAAGGTCTACGCTCTTTCCGACCTCGTACATCGGATCGGCTTCGAGTTCGGCCTGCCTGGCTACGGCGAATTCTTCGCTCCACCATGCCTTCCAGTAGGCGCCGGCGAACTCTGTCCCTTGGGCCGGATGGCTGACGGCCAAAGCGTATCCCTGGCGCAGAATGCCGCTGACATCGCCGGACGCCAACAGGGTCCGGGGCACGTTCAGGGCTTCCATCAGGCCGTACCAGAAACTATCTTCCATAGGCACGTGCTCGCTCGCCAGCTTGGCTATCTCGCTATGGCCTTTGGCCCCGAAGTAATCGCCCAGCAAACGGGCCTGATGCAAGGTCAGCGCGCTGCCGTCTACGAGTTTATCGAGCAAGGTACTGAGTGTCGTTCTCTCGAAGAACTGCAACTGCCCATCTTGCAGAATCTCCGTATGCAAGGCGTTCATCGTGGCATCGCCCAGATCGTCTCGAATCGCCGGATAGCGATTGGCATATTCTGTTTGCGGGCCCCCCAAGGCACTCATCGCGCGCGTGCGCGCTTCGGCCGCCGGCACGCCCTGCGCAATCAAGGTCTCCATCATGCCCGCCGCCTTGCCGACCCTCTGTTTGAGCGTCGCCTTCTGCTCGCGCCGGATCGTCGCCGTCATCTTACGCGCATTGCGTAGCGCTTTTTTGAGCCGTCGTATCGCCTCTTCCGGGCTCGGTCCCTGGGCTGGGGCTGTTGCCGTATCGGTCGGCGGTGGCGTTTGAGGCGGGGCCGTCCCGCCGGCTTCCGGTGATCTCTGCGTTTGTACCTGCGTAGGTTCTTGCCCGGACGGCCCCGGTTGAACTTGCCCTTGATCCGTTACTGATTCCGTTGCGGTTTCTTCGGTGCCGCCGGGGGCTGCTTCTGGCTCCATCTTGGCGAGGGCCTCGTCGGCCCACGGTTCATTGGCATATTCTTCGAGCACGGTGCGGGGGACGGGACGGCCCTGCTGAACAGCTTCCTTTAGCAAGGTTCTCTGTGCTTCCGCAACCCACGGGAACGGAACTCGTCCCTCTCCGTATCGCGATGGTTCGTTTACTTCCCCCCAGAGAGATGTAGAAAAGTCACCGCCCTTAGGGTCGGGGGCCTCTCTATTGACAATGTCGGGGAATAGTGCTTGTATCACAGGCCTTCTGGCCGCAAGGTCTGAACCGCGAAGGACAGTCTCCACCTCTTCCTTCGTCATCTCCCACGGCTGCTTCGCCTGCCCTTGAACCGTTGCAGATTCCGCAACAGTTTCGGGAGTCTCGGCGGTCACTTGCGGCGCCGGAGTCTCAATAGCCGCTTCACCTCCGACCACAGGGGCGGGAGCTTCGGCTGGAAGGGCGGCCGCGGCTTCTTGCGTGGCGATTTCTCTGGCATATTCTTCCTCCGTCATTGCCATCGGCTGGACGATAGGCGTGTAGCCGCCTTCCTCTTGCACCTGTCCGCCCTCGGCTGGCTTGGTGGCTTGCGCCAGGGCCCCATTCAGGAGCAGCGACCCGCCGCCCAGGAGAATGCCCGCCGTGGCACCCCCGACGAACTCCTGCTTACTGGCCTCCAGTCGCTGTTGCAGGTTGAAGTCTTTGCCGTAGATGAGCGTGGCCGAACCGTCCCCGACCCAGCCCTGGGCCACCTCTTCAAAGCCCTCCTGGACAGCGGACTTGACGACATCGACCGTGATCCGTCCGCCTCGTTGGGCGATGCGTTTCAAGGCCGACTCGGAAACCTCACGGGCGAAACGCTTGGCCGTCTGGTCTGTGGCCCTCTTTCCCAATCGCAGTACGTGGCCCACCTGGGCCATTTCGATGACGCCGTTGACGCTGCCCACTACGACACGGGTCAGTTCGGCCTGTTCCGGCGACGCTCCATCTGCAACGGCCTGCCGATAGGCATTGTCGCCTTCCGACATGGCCGTCACGGTCCAGGCACCGGCCGGACCGGCCGCCACCGTTGCCACCGTAGCCGAAGCGAACAGCGGCAAAGTATCTCCCAGCGTAGCTGCCACAAAGCCCTTGATGCCACCGCCTTCGCCCGGTTGTACCGACCATCTCTGGGCGTCTTCGTAAAGAGACTGAGCGATGTTTTCCGAGACGCCGGCAGGCAAGGTCAGCATCGTATTCTTCTCGGACTCCGGCACGTTACCCGCCAAGTACCTCAATAGTGCGGCGCCTGTCCCCATAACGCCGGATATCCCGCGTTCCCCACCGCGTTCCAAGCCCTTGCCCAACTCATCGAAGAAGCCCTGATACCTCCTGCGGTCCGTCTCGATCTGCAACCGGGCCCGTGGGTCGGAGGTCTCGTATGCCGCCCGGACGATGTCGTCGGCGTCCTCCAGAGCGATACCCAAATCCTCGTTCAGTTTCCAGGCCGCCTCGCCCTGCTCCAAGGCCGTGCGCATATCGGGTGGACCCAACACCGGCCGCGTCAATTCCTCGAAGGAAGGGACCTTGGTCTTGGGTTTCGTAATGTCCTCGAAGCTGGCAACCGGCATCAGAATTCATCCTTCCATCGCTCGTAGTAGGCGCGGGCCTTGACGGGGTCTCGGTCATTCAATGCCCGCACGGACTCGGTGAACTCCTGCACCGTTTGCGGCTGCCGTTCGATATCCGGCAGTTGTTCTTGCCCTGAGAACATCGTATGCACTATCGGACGTGGAGAAATGCCCGTGGCCTCTTCGTAGGCCCGCTGCATCACGTCTACGGGCGGGCTCGTGGCCTGAGAGAACATCTGCCGAGCCAGTAGGTCGAAGTCTTTCGGAGACATGGACGCCCCGCGATCACTGCGGGCCACACGCACCAGATGGTCTGTAATCGTCGCCAGTTTCTTGCGAGCGCCGCCCGTCAGCCACTCGGGCAACCAGGCCGCCAATAGCCCCGCCGCCGTGCGACGGGCCCCTTGCACCGAGGCCGCCTGGACAGGGTCGAGATCGGACCAGGACCGCACATTGTCATAATCCGCCTGCGAAACTTTCTGGTCGTCGTACCGGGCCTTGAGCAGTTCGTTGCGGAAGTCCTCCAGACTCCGATCTCCCTGCCCGGATACGGCATCCAGCATTTCGCCTTGGAGCTTGGCGTAGGCGCTGTAATCGGTCTCCGTCGTCGTGCGACGAGCGACCATGCGCGACGTCCATTGCTTCTTTTCTTCATCCGTCAGCAAGTCGTTGGCTTCGATGGCCTCACCCATCTTCGGGTTATTCTCATCGAGCGCGTCGGCCAGTTTGCCTACCAGCGCCCGACGCGCCTCGGCCTGCCTCAGTAGAATCTCATTCTTCATCGCCTGGGTCGATGCCTGGGCTCGCGCCAGCAGGTTCAAGCCGCGATTGCGCTGCTTTTCGGTCAAGTCCCCCCGATCCAGTAACGTGCCCATCCGTTGCACGACCGTTTCCGGGTCACGATGGAGTTGAGCGAGGGATTGATTCAATTCGACTTCGGCCTCGAACCCTTCCAGAATCTCCTTCCGCTTGGCGTCCGTAATGACGCCATAGTGGACCTGATCGTTCAATGCTTCCGTCACCAGGGGCAGACTGCCCGTCTGATAGGCCGCCTCCAACGTCCGGTTCGTCTCGTCCTCGATCTGTTCAAGCTGTCGCTTGCGCTGCACCTGTCTCAAGCGCAAGACGGCCGAGGCCGTCTCATTCACCAGGGAGTTGCGCAACTGGGTCGATACTTCCGGGTCGGCGCCTGGGATGTCCGACAGTTTGTCTACCAGGCCCTGCGCTTGCTGACGAAAGAACCCTTCCTGCTCGTCCGGCGTGGCCCATCGCTGCCGGCCCTCCGGCCCCACCTTCAAATCCTGGGCCCGCTGTAACGTGTCCTCCAGGCCCAGCGAGAATTGGGCGGCCTGCCAGTTGGCGGCACTGGCCTGCCCGGCCAGTTTCACCTGCCGCTGATTCTCATCGATCGCCCCGGCCGCCGAGGCCGTCATGCGCTGCAATAGGCCCAGGGCGTCGTCGTAGACCGGGCCAGGCGGCATGAGTCGCGCCGGACCCGCCGGCCGTTGCTGTTGGCTATATGGAGTCACTATTGCCATCGTTTATCCCCATTGGGCCGCCGTCAAACCGAGACTGGCGCCGCCCGTGAACGGAGCCGCCGCGACGGCGCCGATTTGAAGGACCCCGCCCAACCTCTTCTTCCTGGCCGCCTTGCGCAACTGCCGGGCATACTCCAGGTAGGCCGCCTGCTCGATGCGACCTTGCTGAATCGCCCGTTCCACGTCTTTCTGAATGGCCTCTTCCGTATCGACGAGCGCCAACAGCGGAGAACCCTCCAGTAGAGAGCCGCTCTTACCGAACGCCGCCGTCATCGAGCCGAGAAAGCGTTTGCCTTCGCGGTCGATATCCATCCCCGACTGGAACCCTTCCTCCAGCACCTGCGCCGCCCGCTGCTCGTACTGACGGGCCTGATCCTTCAGACCGCCGGACGCCTGGAAGCTCTGCACGCCTCCGAGTATCCCACTGGCCATCGTCAGCCCGCGTGAGACCGAGCCCAGCCACCCGGAGAATAGATCGGGCGGAGTCAGAGACAAGCCGTCGCCTACCCGCAAGGACGGGTCCGACAAAGAAAAGGGCTGTGGACCATAAGGCTGGGCCATGCTACGCCTCCATCCCAAAGAAAATAGCGCTCAAGTGGAAGGGCAACGGCCCGTCTCCTCCGACCCACAGATCGCCCCGGCGGTCCCAACCGCCGGAGAAGTCCACCATGACGTCCTCACTGACAAGCTCGATCGGCGCATTGGCGACATCGCCGCGCTTGGCGTAATTGATAGCGCCCGCCCCCTCGGCCTCCGCTCCGACCTGACCCCCGGCGCTACGGTACAACCGCAACATGCACGTCACGATCTTGCGTTTGACGGCCTGGATCGAACCGTTCACCGTGCGCACTTCCGGCCGCATCGGACTGATCGCCCAGTCGTAGTCCCGGCCGATGTGAATCGTATTGTAGTAATGACGGTCGGAGCTGCCTATCGTATAGACCCCGGAGCTATTGACCGTACCAGTGGCGGGCTGGCCGTCGAGGAGGACGGAAACGGTTTCGCCCGCCAACTGGGTCAAACCGGTTACGGTATTGATGACACGTTCCACGGACCCGCCGGACGTGTAATCGCCGAACGCGCTCCCGTCGATATAGGCCGAGCCGCTTCGAGTCTTCAGGATGAAGGTATTCGTCTCCTTGTCGGACACGGTATAGACCCGACCGTTGAGGTCCGTCGTACCGACGACGCCGGTGATCTTGACCTTATAGCCGTCCGAAAAGCCGTGGGCGGCCGCCGTGACTGTGACCTTGCCCGTCCCGCCGTCGATACTGACGTCTGTAATCGTTACCGCCGCTCCCCCGTCCCAGGTCGTACCGGAGTCCACGAAGAAGGCGTCCCGCTGTTCCGTGCCCCAGTCGAAAGGCTTCATGCGTTCGACCGTGCGATAGGTGGCCCCATCGACGGTCCGGGCCACGACGACCCATACTTCGTCTTCCTCGCCCGCATCACCGGGCAGAACGGCCACGCTCTCGAACACGCCGTCCGTCGTGTGCCGGTGCCAGGCAATGACGGAGTCATGCTCTTCACTCTGCTGATAGCGCGTCAGGCCGATCAGGTCGCCGTCCTCCGTGACCGCCCATACGATCTGGTACGGCTGCTGCTGAACGGCCCACTCCACAATGCCCGCCCCGCAGATGTGTTCGCGATACCGCGTCAATTCCAGTGGACTGTACTGCTTCTTGTCGTCGCTGTATTGCAGTTCGTACACCGATTTGCCCGTCCGGCCCACGTAGGCCAGCCGTCCGGCGATATCCACCGGCTGAATCGCGGCGGCGCCCACACCGTTCTGAGGAATGAAATTGCAGTTCAAGGGAGTGATAGGCTGATCTTCCCCAGCTCCGACGGCCTTGAGAATGGCGCCGTCGCAGCCGATGAGTAGGGGCCATTGCGATGAGAGCCAGCGGATTTCATGGCAGTTGGGCCGGTCGATAGTGCGGGCGATCGCATCATCGTCTTCCACCGTCGTACCCACATCGAAACAGCGCTCGTCGGAGAGCCGCAGGAAGGGCTTGCCCGCCCATAGCGTCAGGGGCCGCAGGTGCCAGGCGTAGGGATCGGCGCCGGAGCCCCCGGCACAGAATATCCGACCGTCGTGGACCGTGCCGCAGCCCGGGTATCCGTCCACTCCGTTCCAGGCCCCCAAGGCCCACTTGTACGTTCCCGTCGTGCCTCCCAACGTCAAGGCCACAGTGGCCGTGGCCAATTTCGAGGTAGTCACGCCTTTAATGACGGCGACACCGATCTGGGAGCCGTACTGAACCTTGATCTCATATTTGAGGTAGTCATAGGTATTGAAGAGTTTCTCCAGAAAGTTGTCCGGCGGGTCCGGCGTGCCGATCCAGGTCACGACCAGACGGTACAGGACATTCAATTCCGTTTCCTCTCCCTTGTCCTCGATAGTGGCGGAGCCGGGCGTCTTGCGATAGTACTCGCGCACCGTCTTCCACGTCGAGCCGTCGTCGGTACTCCGCTGCCACTGGACCCTTGCCGCCCAGCGTCCGCTCAGCGTCAACTTCCATTCCCCGAACAGAGACAGGCTGCTGCTGGTAGCCGTATCGTAGAGCGTGGCCGCCACCGTCTGCTCGTCGATATCGTGTACCAGATAGATCGGCGCCCCGACGTGATCGGTATCGAACACCCCGTCCGTTCCGTCGGAGTCGGTAACGGTCAAGGAGATTTCTCCGATCACTCCAGACGGCTTGATCGTCAATGTCTGGTCCTTGTTCTCGTCTTGATACGGTCCATATCGCCGTGTCGCGGCAGGTTCCGATGTGATCGACCAATCGTCGTCGTCATCACAGACCAGTGTGTAGGGATAGTAGAACGGATGGTATATCTCCCGACCGCCCGGTCCGAATTGCAGAGATCGCACCTGCCGCCAGGCGCTGGTATTCGAGTATACCGTCGTCAGGGCATAGGGGCTGCCGCCGTTCATTACGATCTCGCCGTCCTTGAAGACGCGCATTTTCTTTTCGCTGAATTCGAGGATGTAGCGATCTTTGCCTTTGACGAAGGCGATCAGGCGACTGTAGTAGGTCGAACTGTAGGCGGCCGCGATGAACTCGAAACCCGGTCGGCGCATCATGCCGCCGCCGGGCTCGACCACGACGTTCGTCAGTTCGGAGCATCCCTGATGGTATTCCGGCAGATCGCTGCGCCCTTTCATCTTGGGCGACAGTTCGCCGGCAACACCGCTATTGACTACTAAGTCCATAGTTCTTCCTACACCGGCGGTCCATATCGCCGCCTGGGGGTGACTTCACCGGCGATAATCAGGTACTGGTCCGGGTCCGGAGGCCGGCCGGTGGCGTCCATGTCATACGTCAAGGTGAAGGCCCCCGCGTTCGTAATGGTATCGCCGCTCTGCGGTATCGTTGCCATCGCCGTCTGGGCCGCGCCGTCGTACCAGGGCGACGAGGCGTTGTCACTGGTCACACTGAAGCTGCCCGCCTGCTGTACGGCCCAAATCATCAGAACACCTCCGTCACATCGTAGCGGCCGCCCTCTTCGGCGATATACGCTTCGGATTCGGCCAGGGCGATCAAGGCGTTCTTACGCTGTTCCAATTTCTGGAGCATGAGAACGCTGGTTCGTTCCTTCTCCGTGACCGTCATGGCGATCATCTCGGCCAGGTACAGCGAGTGCAGGACGTCAATACCGGGCGGATAGCGCTCTTCGCCCACATTGAACAGGTACAGACCGATCGCGTCTTCGAGGTCTGTGAAGATGTAGTCGTCGTTATAGATCGTACCCGACCGCTCTTCGGCCATGCGCTCCCATGCGTATTCCGTACCCCCGTCGTCGATCACTTTCAGCAGCAGCAGGCAGTCCGCCGGCCGCGCGTACTTGTAGGTCCACTTGTTCTCCAGGAAGGGGGCGTTGTCGGATACGGTCAAGGCCTTCGTCTTCAAGGCGAACGGCCAGTGCCGCACGGTGAGGGTCAACTTCTTGGCCGCTTCGTAAAAGTCCAGGCAGGCATTGAGAATGGGACTGTCGCCCGCCGCCGTCCGCGTAAAGTTCGTCAGGCGGCGCGACCCGGAAAGCTCACCCAGTTGGCCCAGCGCCATATTGCAGATTTTCACGGCATTGGCGTTGTGGTCGGACAGGTCTTCGTAGGTGGCTGAGACATCCTGGCCGTACAGATAGGCGTAGACCCCCACGTCACTGTCGGCCGCATTGGGACTCAGTAAGGTCACGGCGATCTCAGCGCCCTCGTCGGCCGTGAACGGCTCCGATTCCCACACGATCTGTTCCGTACTGGCCGCAATCGTCAGCGTCAACGGATAGCCGTAGAGGTTCACGCCGTCCACTGTAACGACGACGGTGAACTCGCCGCCCGTCCCGTCCAGTGGATTGTCGTCGTCGCCGACGGCCAGCTTGACCTTGCACGTAGTCGGGACAGACGAGTCCTGGGTGTATTCCAGTACGGTCTGCGATGAGGCTTGCAGATCGTAGGCGTCCTGTTCGCTGTCGAGAAGCGTCTGACTCATGGCCGCACCTTAATCGTATTGAAGGATGTAAACGTCCACGATCACGGTCAACGTCTGGGCCGTGCCGCCCGCGTCTGCGGACGGGTCGATACTGACCGTAAGGGCCTCGTTCACGAAGTACGTGGGATCGAAGTCGGCGTCCTGTGTGGCCTTTTCGCTTTCCGTGCCGAAGCGATAGTTAGTCGCGTCGTTTTTCGCCCCGGAAGAGAAGAGCGTCAGATCGGCCTCGTCGGTGATCGTCACGGTGACGTCAGGGTCGCCGGTGACTTCGGAGACCCACATCCGCACCCCTACGAGCTTGCCACTCACCCCGCCGATGACCTGCGTCTCGGCTGCGTGGCCCGCACCGGTGATCCAGGTCTTGGTAATCGTCGTCTTTGTCAATCGCATCGTGTCACCTCATACAAAAACGTCCGCCGGAGGCCCGGTCCGAGCCGAGCCCCCGGCGTAACGACTGTGTGTTACGGAATCTCTTCCGTCCAGGTGCCCGTGGACGATATCACCACCCAGTTGGTGGCATCCACGGCCACGATCGTCAACGATTCACCGATGGCGTCGGCCACGTAGTATTCAGCCGCGTCCATTACCGTCGAGCCGTAAACGATCTTGTCGCCGGCGGCCGGCGTGACACGCAACTCCTGGGCCGCCATGACGACGAACGTGTAAGTGAGGCCCGCCGCCGCATCCGGCAGCGTAAAGGCGTCGGCCCCGTCCGATCCGGCGTTCGTAATCACGTAACCGCTCTCGGCCACACCGATCGTCGGGGGTTCGGAATTGTTCTCGACGACCTTGAGGAATCCGTATATAGCGGCGGTGCCGTCGCCGATGATCGGATCGCTGGTCGTCAGGCCGGTACTGGAGGACAAGGTAATGCCGCCCGCCTCCGCCTGGAGCAGAATGGCCCCGGCGCCCGTGCCCTGATCGGCGTGAATCTTGATGACTTCCGCCGTCCCGCCGTTGGCGTGGATATAGATACTGTCCGTCCCGTCGGCGTCCGTCGAGACGATGACGATCTTGTCCTCGGCGTCGATCGTGATATCGCCGTTGGCTGCGCCGTCGGCGACGATACTGATCGCCCCGTTGTCCGTATCTATGGAGATGCCGCCGCCCGTACCGCTGGCGTTGATACCGATGGCGTCGGCCCCCGTCCCGGCCGCTTCGAGAGTGATACTCGAATCGTTGTCCCCGACCTGGGTCAAGAGCAGGTCTTCGCCGGCCCCGCTCGACGTGACGGTCAAGCTGAGATTGCCGGTGCTATCGATATCGATCAGATCGGCGGCCGCCTTGAGCGTGCCCGACGTGGCGATGAGACTGATCGCGTCCGCCCCGTTGCCGCCCGAACTGAGGATCAGACTGCAATCGGCCGTGCCGGCCTGGGCGATCGTCAGGTCTTCACCGGCCCCGCCCGTTACGGTCACATTGGAGGCGCCCGTGCCGTCGATACTGAACAAGTCGCAGTCCAGGGTGAAGTCGGCCGAAGCGCCCGTCCCGGTCACGACCATATTGCCCGTCCCGAAATCGACGGTAATCCCGCCAGCGGCGTTCTCGGCGTCGATAACGATCGAATCGGCCTGGGCCTCGTCGGCCACGATATTGATCGAGCCGCCGTCATTGTCGATCGTAATGTCCTCGCCCGCCGCCCCGGTCGTAGTGATGTCGATATCGGCCAGGGAGGTGATCTGGATACCGCTGCCGGCCCCGGCGGCCGAGATGACGATTGCGTCGTCGGCGCTCGATTCACTGGCGACGATATTGATAGACGTACTGGCCGTCAGGTCGAGGTCTTCGCCCGCCGCCGCGCCGGCTACGGTCACGTCGATACCGCCGGCACTGGTAGTCAGACTGATGGCGTCGGCGCCCGTACCGGACGAGACCAGTTTGATCGAACTGTCCGTCGAGCCCGTCACCTGGATAGTCAAGTCCTGCGCGGCCCCGGTCGTCGCCGTCGAAATGGAGGCGGCCGCCGCGTCGAACGCGATACTGCCCACCCCGGTCAGGTCGTCCACGGCACCCAGCGCCAGGCCGGTAATACCCGTAGTACTCTTGAGTCCCACGACGTTCGTGGCCGAGTCCATATCCAGGGTCAGGTCTTCGGCCGCGTCGGTAAAGGTGAACTCGCTGTCGGTGCTATTCGTCAGTGTGCCGCCGTTCTGGAGGACCAGACCAGCCGTAGCCGTAACAGTCGAAGTCGTCGTCACCGTAGCGGCCACGACGGCCCCGGCCTTCGAGACGGTGAACGCTCCGGCCCCCGCCTGGATATCGTCACCCGTACCGCTATTGACGATCTGAATGGCGTCCTGAGTGGAGTTGGCCCCCACCGTAACCGACAGTCCGCCCAGGGCGGCGCTGCTGCCCGGAGTGGGTGTCAGGGCCAAAACGAAAGCGGCGTCGGCGTCGGTGTTCGTAATCGTCACGGCGCCCGTATCGGCCGTAATCGTTTTGCCGGCCCCGGCCCCGCCCTGATCGTAGGCGTCGTCGAGCGTATTGTCGCCGGAGCCGCTGGTCATCGTGACGATGGCCGAGCCGTTCCAATACTCGATGGCCTCGTTGGCGTCGCTGTACCACATCAGACCCTTGGTATGGGCCTGGAGAGCGTCGCTGACGGTTAGGCGCACGGTGTC
This sequence comes from Acholeplasmataceae bacterium, assembly GCA_041656835.1. Lineage (GTDB taxonomy): Bacteria > Bacillota_I > Bacilli_A > Acholeplasmatales > Acholeplasmataceae > Acholeplasma. The sequence goes on from JBBACV010000005.1 coordinate 13,321, forward strand.
CGCATAGACGCCGGGTGCAGCGTCCGTACCGCTGAGGTAGCCTTCCACCTCGCTCGACCACAGATCGAACTGGCCGTTGCGCTGGAAGAGTCGCGTACTGTTCCAAGCGAAATTTTCCGCTGAAGTAGTGAAGGCGGCGTAGAGTGTCCCGGCAATGAGCAGCAGGATAGCCGCCGCCAAAATCGTGCGTTTCATAATTGACTCCTTATCCTTACTGCCACCACAGGGCAGGACGGCGGCCACGCGCCGCCGCCTGCACCTGTACGGGCTGATGGATTCATATTACGACGGCATTACGATGTTCGAGCCGCCGACAATGTCCGGACGCGCTACTGGGACGGGCGGATTGGCGCCCAGCCACAGGAAAGCATTGCACACGCCGGCCGTCAAAGTTCCGGACGCCGAGAGGACAGGGCCGCAGTAGCGGTCCCGATCGGCTGCCTGTACGCTGCACAAACAACTCATCAGCGGTACGCAGAACAGCCAGTGGCCCGGATCGGCCGGATCGGCCGACAGATCGGCCCGCGCGATGACGCGCCCGCTCAGCAGCAGATCGCCGTCGGTCAGGGTCGTGCCCGAGTGTTGGTAGAACAGCACTTGAAGCGACGTGCCGGCGCTCGGGACCGTGTCGCAGGTGACAATGACCCAAAGGGGAATGGACGTATTGATCCAATCCTTGTTTTTGCCTGCCTGCCAATCAATGTAGCCGTCGCAGACGTCTTTCGTATTGTCAGGCATGTCCCAGTCCAACTCAAAGTTCCATTTACTATCAAGAATCATGGTTGTCTCCTTGGGCTCAAAGCCCTCATGCCGTGGTTACGTCATCTGGCTGTTGGTCAGCAAGATGCGATCATCGGGACGCAAAGGTATCTGGCCGATGTACGCCTGGGGCGTCGCGAACGGCTGGTTGGGCGGATAGTGGATATTCACCTTCTCGTCCACCGCGTTCTCGATCTGCGTGAACAGATCAGAGTGCAGATAGGCGTAGATCGTGCCGAACGTCTTGCCCGCGAACGCATTCTTGGCCTGCCGGAAAATGCGGATGTCGAAGGCATTGGCATCGTCGTTGTCCGTGTGAATGTTCGTGATGCGTTTGATCCGACGCGGGTCCTTCAGGCACAGGCCGCCCTTCCAGTCGAAGTTCACCCGCATGAAGTCGGCGATCTTCTTCTGTTCGTCGGGCACGGCATTGTCCGAGTCCGTCTGCGTCGCCAGGGGCGCGTCCGGCAGGGGGGTCCGCTGAATGCCGCCCCGCTCACCCTTGGGGTAGATCATGCAACAATCGTACTGGTCCCATTGGATCAGCCAGATGTCCGTCAGAGAGGACGCCGTAGACGCCCCGTTGTCGAAGACGCTGTAGTCGGCGATCGCACCATACCGCACATCCAGGCCGTCGAACTCTTTGGGCTCGGTCGAGGAATCGCCGTAGAACAGCATTTCGGCATACGCCTGATTCATGCCTTCGAGGTACTTCATTTCCTCGTTCTGCAACCAGGCGGCCGGCTGCGGCTGGCTCGTCATGTACTCCTTATTGACGCGGAGTTGGTTGCCGAACCAGGCCATGCTCTCGCTGCCGTGCTGGACTTGGCCCTTGGTGGCGGCGCGGCCCTCGCCCCGACTGAGCAGGTAGGGCTGCGGTAGTGACGTGGTGATGTCGAATTCTTCCCCGTTGATGCTCTCGGCCTCACGGACCGGGGCGTCCATGAGAATCGGGTGACGCTCGACCAGGACGTTGACCTCCCGGCGGAGCGTCGTCATGGTCTTGTCGTAGCGAGCGAGAATTTCACTCCACGACCACTGGTTCATTGAATTTCCAGCCATTTTGTGGACTCCTTATTACCATTCTGAACATCGTGTTCGTTCGTCGTGGGGAATCCGTCAATGGCTGACAGGCCCACTGCCATCACGCTGGGTCGCGCCCGCTACTTTGGCGGGTGAGCACTCAGGCCCTGACAACAGGGGAATCCGAGATTCTATGACACTCCGGCCTTACGCCGGCTTGGCAATCCCATAGCCTCCTAAGTAATGGTCGCCCTCATATTCGGCGCCGCGATTGATGAACCAGAGCTTCATCGGGTACTCTTCGTCGCCCGGATTGCTCTTGGCGTAGACTTCCGGGTCGTACGGATACGACGGGTACTGCTCCTCGACCTTCTCGCTGCCCGTCTTGCCGTCGCCGGAAATAACCCGTCCGTCCTGGGCCATGTCCCCGATAATCATCAGCGTCTGCACTACGGCCGGATCGTTCTTGACGACGGCCGTGAATTGCTCGTCCGTGATCTTCTCGAACTCCACGCCAACCACCTGAGCGATCCCGTCCTTGATCCACTGGGGACAGAACCGGCCGCGAAAGGCCCGGCGCACGAGTTCCATCTGTCGCTGCGGGTCCGGGCCCAGCAGGTCGGTCACGCGCTGTTGCGCCTTTTGCAGCGCTTCGGCGTCGGCCTTGGTCTTGTCCTCCTTACTCTTGGCCTGGGCCGCCTCGTCAGCGGCCGCCTTGGCCTTCGTCCTGGCCTCCAGTACGTCTGTGAAGTGTTCGTTCAGGAATTTCTCTCGCTCGCTCGGGTCCGTGGGCAGTTTCACGCGGTCGTGCAGACTGCGCTTACTCTCCAGTCCGCGCTTGAGCAGGGCGTTGAGATTCTTGGCGTCCTTGGCGTATTCGCGCACGTCCTCATCCAGATGCTGCTCGAAACCGGGTGTAAACGTGCCATCGTCGTTGATCCAATCAACCGGCATGATTGTCCTCCTTGCCCTTGGCCTTCATCGCCGCGTCGTAGTCGGTTGTGATCTGCGTCAGACCGTGCGCCAGCGCCCCGACGAGCATTTTCTGTAGCTCGTCGGACCCGGAGGCGTCGGGCGGAACTTCGATTTCCAGACGCTTCTCGATCGGATCGCTCATACCCGCCATGCGGCAGGTAAGATACAGTACGCTGACCACCCGAATGACGGGACTGTTCGCGTTTTTGGGGTTCTGGTGTACGTCCTCGGCGGCCGCCAATCGCGTCGTCAACGATCGGAGGTGCTTGAAGATTTTCACCGGCACTTTCTGGGCGCGTCTCTCAGCCAGCGCCCGCGACATTTCAGCCCGTACTGCCATGCGTATCACTCCTGACAATATCCGTTGGTAGTGGCACCGAGGCCAGCGCCTCGATGGTATGATCGAAATTCTCCGGGACCAGAACTCCCAACGACCGCAGGAGCAGCAGGCCCTCTATCATCAGCCGCAGATTCTGCTCCGGCCGGTCCAGTATGGTCTTCCAGTCCGTCCAGTCGGCGAACAGGCCGAAACTTTCCAGCGTCTCGCGCAAGACCTGACGGCCCTCGCCCGATTCGAAATACACCCGGCGGTTCCGCTTGATCGATTGAAGCTGTTCGATGGTTATGCTCATCGCTAATCCCAGTCCGTCCATCTCCGCGTCTCGGTCTTGCCGCAAATCCGGCATGTCTGAAAGCTCACTCCCGGATGGTAATCGGTGTAGCTGAAATAGGTGCCGTCATCCTCACTGAAGCCCTCGCCCGGCCGACCGTCCCGCCAGCAGTGACCCATCACCTCACACACAGCCCCGGACTCGCAAAGGGCACGAATCGCCTCAGATCGAGTCCGCACGCCCAAAACCGTCAGGTTATAGCTCCAGGTGTTCGCATCATTCGGCTCGTCAGTGAGCTTAAGCCACGGAGTATCATTCTCATCCGATAGAATGAAATCCACGTCGTCATCATCACCAAAGTCGATATCGACCGAATCACCGGGAACGGCTATCTCGATCTCAGTGCAGCCCTCATCCAACGCCTGCCGCGTCACCGCCGCCAGCAGTACCTTCTCCGTCCAGGGCCGAACCAACGCCACAACCAAACACCACGACAGGGCCAGTTCCGCCGCCAATATCCCATTCAACCACAACGCTCGTCTCATGGATTCACCTCGTTATGCTCTACCGGGACCGAAGCCGCGTTCGTGCCCTGCGGATGCTGAGCCTCCAACGCCTGTAACCGACCCTGCTGCTGCGTCAACGCCGCTACCAAGACCTTCGCCGTCCAGGCCTGATACACCCGCTCTACCGGCTCGTTCTTGTGTTCCTCCAGGAACTCCGGAGACGGCGCCAGGTAGCAACTCATCAGTGTAGACGCCGGCGCTTTCGGAGCCTCCTTGGCCGTCGCCCACATGCCGGTCAATAGCAGGATCAGGCCCAACATCAATACCATGACCTTTTTCATCGTCAGCCCTTTCATTTGTGGTGCTTCTTCGTCGCCCGGCCCGTCGCCAGGGCCTGCCCGGTGCGGCTCTGTGCGATGCGGGCCGCACTCGCCTTGCTCTTGCCCCGCCGCAGCAGGGCTTCATACATCTTGTGAACGCGTGAATTCTTCGGCATCAGCCTGCCCTCGGCCCCTCTGTAATAGCTTGAGAATATCCCACGCCGAACCTCGCACGGGTATCCCAGCCGTAAGATTGTCAAAGTACAATATACTCACCGGCTTGATGCTTTCGCCGGAAGATTCGCCCGTCCAAGAATCAGCACTTTCTTCAATCGCCATGATTCGTTCCGGATGCAATATGATAAAAGGCGTGCCTCCCAACGATATCAACGCAATCATTTCATTCGGCATCAAGTCACCTCGATATGACTTATCCACGCATAATCCTTACACGTGCCTTCGATGCAATCCATTTCCTTTACGGATTTGTAGGGAACCACCTCCGTGCCCTTCCCGTGGCAATGAGGGCAGCACGAGACACGCTCTTCATCAGAGTCTGTCTCCATTGTCACTACGCCGGCGCCGTGGCAACGATAACATGCTTCCGTGCGATAATGGATTTCTCCCGGCATCATCCTACCCTCGCCAAAAGACTCGATTCGTCCACGGGCTTACCCATCTGACCGGCCGCCGCCGCCAGTTTCTGCGCCGCCATCGCCTCCTGCAAGGCCGCCGCCCGCTGCTCCCGCGCTGCAATGATCGCGGCCGTCGTCTCATCGTCGTTCATCAACTGCTGCGGGAAGAAGGAATGGTCGCAGATGTACTCGGCCAGGTCCGGCAGGCGCACCCGCGCATAGATTTTCGCCGCCTCTTCCGCCCCCACGTGCCTACCGAGAATCTCAGCCACATCGCCCAGCAGACTCAGTCCACCTCTCAGCCTTCCCAGCGACGCCGTCTGCAACTGCAATACCGACAGCGGACCCACGAACATAGGAATCACTATGTCCCGGCCGCGATACTCCTGCAAGACGTTCGGGGCCGCCGGCAATCGGCCCGCCCGCGCCGCGATCTGCGCCACGTTGTTATAGGTCGGACGCATCCCGCCCCGCCAGAAGTTGTTGAACTGGCCCACCAACAGACGGGCCTGGTCCGCCCGACCCTCCAGGACCTCCGTCGCCTGGACGCGCTCCTTCTTCTGCTGCAATAGGGGCAGCATATTCCACACGTGATAGCCGTATCGCTTGCGAATGAGGTCGTGAATCTTGTTCTCCCGGTCCACGGCGATAGGATACTCGCCCCCCATCGGGATCGGCATGGGAATACGCTTCTCGTCGGCGTACTTGAAGCGCTCGCCCGGCAGGTAACGGAAACTCGAACGCTTGTCGTCCGGCACGGCCATCATGGGCCGGGCGGCGAAATTGCCCATATTCATCAGGTTGTAGGCGTGCTGCTGGGCCGCCTCGATCACGCTCATCACATCCATCGCCGGACTGAACCCGTAGATTTCGTCGCTATTGCGCCGGAAACGCCACACCGTGGCCGGGAAGTAATCGTAGCCCTGCACTCGAACGAGACGATCGCCGGCCGCTATATCCGTCAAGACCCCGTCGGACGGGACGCCGCTGCCGGCCGAGACCCGGTAAAGGACCGTCACAGCCGCATACGGCTTGCGCCCTACCGTGACATTCCGCTCGAAGATCGCCTTATCGTCGGCCGGGCAGATGCAGGTCAGGAAGTCGCACTCCCACAACGAGCCCTGGGGATCGACGGACCAGTCGCGAATGAGTTTGGGCAGCGTGTCGTCGGCGCCGCCGAACTTCTCCACCGCCTGCCGGCACGTCATCGTCGTCAGTTCGTGATAGATGTCGATCTCGTGCTCGTCGTTCTCGGCGATCCAGTACGTGCCCGGATGGGGTACGCGATGCACGCAACGACTCAGATCGTGCGATTCCTCCGTCAAGGTCACGGCCGTACCGCCGCTGCCGGCGTCCTGATAGTATTCGGGCATACACTCGTACAGATTGCCCGTCTGGAACTCCCACGCCATCTGCTCGGTATATTCATCCAGCCAGCGCTGCACGGAGTCGGAGTCCCGCAATTTGGGCGTACTGATCGCCGCCCGATGCCAGTCGAGGTTCTCGGAGACCCCCCAACCCTCCATGCCCGCCACCCAATCGAAAAAGGCGTCTTGGGCGACGCCGTCGTACATCTTCGTCTTTCGCTGCGCGCCCTGGACGCCGCCCGTGCGGTAACGGCGCGGGTTGACGTACCTGAAGGCCAGGTCCATCTCGTCCTCGAACCCGGCCCGTACCTGCTCCAGACGCAACTGACGATTCAATAGATTGGTAACGAGTACGTCGTTTTTCATTTCACACGCTATCGAAAAAGGTGCTGTTCGCGACCTGTGTCCACGGTAATGCCCTAAACCTCACGGACCGGGGCGTCCAGGAAAGCCTGGCGATGCTCGACCATGACATCAATCTCCCGGTAAGGATTCGCCATTGGGTTGTTGTAACGAGCGAGGATTGCTCCCCACGAGTATGGGTTCGCGCCCGTTCCTTTCAAGGGGCCTGGATCAACGCTTAGAATGCCAGAGCATGGTCCCAGACAAGACCCGGAGACGAGCGTCGCCACCGCACCGAGACACCCACCGATGAATTCGCGTCTATCCATATCCGCCTCAGTCCACTGAATTCGCATTCTCTTTTTCAATGGCGGGAAGTCTTACCGAAAGGCTGCGAAAGACGCTTCCCTAACGGGACATCGAATCCCGGTAAACGACCCATAATCTCCCAGTAAACGTGCGACGGGCTGACGTCCGAGACTTTCGTGTCCCGTTCCATCCGCGCCCAGCACATACGGAACCATATCCGATCCATCGCCATACTCCTACCCTGCGTCGAAGGTTTCGATCTCACCGGCGTCCGCCAGAGCGCTCAGACTCGGCGGCTTCTTGGCGTCGGCCACGGCTTGCGCCCGCTCCTGCGCGGCGAGCCGCTCCACCAGCCAGCGCGCGAACCGCACGACGTTCTCCGGGACCTGCGTCTCCAGGACTATGACATCGCCCCCGAAACGCACCGGGCGAGGCGTGCCGTCCGGCCCTCGCGGCTGCCAGGGATTGACAACGACGATACCACGCATCTGAGAACCCACGATCCGCACCGCGTGCAATTGCGGCAGTCCCCACTCGTGCAGTCGCTCACCGCAGGCGGCGGCCTTCGCGTCACTGTCCGTCATCAGGTGAATACGCACGTCCTCGCCCCGACAGCCCCAGGGAAAGACCACCCCCGTACCGCGGGGCAGGACCCTGTTCGTCTGCATGAACTGTGAGGGTATGGCAATCACACTTTCACCGCCTTGACCGGCTTGTCCGCCTTGTCCACCTTGACCGGCTTCTCGACCGACTTGGTTTGGTCCATCAATCCGCTCAGCAGTACTTGCGTCGCGCTGTTGTCCAGCACCAGCGGGAAGCCCTGCAACTTGGCATCCTCCAGCGCCTTGCCCTGCACCTGCGCCAGCGTCAGAACGTGGTTCTTCCGCACCATTCGCAGCGGCTTGTCCTTGACGTCCTCGGCCACGATCACGATCGCTCGGGTCGAACGGGCGTCCTGGACCACGGCCCGCGTGTGGCCCTTGCGGCGATTGCGGGAGTAATAGGCGAGAATCTGGCGGGCGACTTCCTGTACGTTCAACTTGTCCATCGTCGGACTCCTTTCATCGTAAGAACGACTACGAGGGCAAGACTATAAGTAGAACTTCTACTGTGTCAAGAAAAACTTATAGAAAAATCTACGCGACCTTTTCCATACCCATTCACACCCTTCCATATGTCAAGGGATCGTAGCTCTCTTCCGCCGCGACCGCCGCCGCCTCGGCCCCCTCTTCCGCCGGCGTACCATGCGCACCCCAGTACACCTCCTGAGACGCCCCGTACACCGCCTTGGCCACCCCCTCGGCCACGTCGGCGTGGCCGCCCCGATCGCGGGGATGCGAAATCGTTACGCGATTCGACCCGCTATAAGCGCCCTGAGTCCTTACGAGACCGCTGCGCAACTCACCATTGTCCGGCATGTCGAGTTGACGACCCACCACCAGCTTCCGCAGATTCGTCCATACCACCGACGGGGTAGGACAGACGATCGGCTCCAGACCCGCCGCCCGCAAGGCCGCATGGACCCAGCCCCGAGCGTACTGGTCCGTAAAGACCTGCCGGACGCCATACGACTCACACAACGTCCTGACCTCCGCAACAATCGGCTCAGGCACCTTGTCCGTCCACGACCTCACGAGCGGTACGATGTACCGGCCCCTGTCCAAATCCCGACCGCAGATCGCAAACCCGAACCGGTCATTGCCCGTCAGACCACTGGCGTCGATGCCCGCGAAATACCGCACGTAAGGAGAGGGCGGCACGTCGCCCGGCAGATTCAAGGCCTGACACGTCTCCTCTTCCGGCAGGAACCGCTGAATGTTGTCGTCGAACTCGGCCCCGTACTCGCGATTGGCGTTGAACGGGTCCTCGGCGAACTTCAATGCGAAGAACTCCCTATCCAGTTCGTGCAACTCCGGCCGGAACGTCCACGTCGGAGCCTTGACCGTCAAGGTCCTATGCTGACGGAAGCCCTTGACGAAATTGTCGTAGAACCGACCCTGCTTCGCCGCCGGCGTCGTAATCTCCACGTGCTTAGCGAAAGGAAACTGAGCACGACGCGGGTCCACCGCCGCGTGGATGTCCCTATCGCTCTTGCCACCCTCCGCGAAAAACCACGCATATTCGTCGTAGATCGTCAAAAAGTACGGAGAGCCACGCGGGGCCTTCGCATTGCACGGCCACGACCGCACGCCCAGACCGTTCGTGAACATGATCCGCAACTTCGTGTGACTCTCCACGAAACGCTCCAGCTTACTGCCCTCAATCATCGACCAGGCCGCATCCTGAATCACGTCCCGAGCCTGCTGCAAACTCGTGGCCAGAATGCACGCATACGCCCGTGGATGCTTGCCCAAATACGCCTTCCACTTGTCCCGCGTTACCTGATACAACGCCTCCAACGCCGTAATCGTACTCTTACCGCCCCGCGCCCCCACGCAAATCCGAGCCTCCGTCGGCTCCTCGCCCTCCTCCCAGATCGTCGCATTGCCCGTCAATAACGTGTAATACTCCAGCCACGTCCCCTCCCACGGCTCCAGCACAAATCCGTCGCACGGGACCCGGACATACGCCTTGACCCTGCCCTCCGGCAACGGCAGACCGTGCAATAGCCGCAACGCCAACTCCTGGCCCGGCCGACCCTCAAACGTATAGCCCATGAACCTCGCAAAGTCCATGATGTTCGCCTTCTGGAGCCAGGACCATATCTGCTCGTCCGTCGCCTTCGCGCCCGGCAACAGCCGCTCACCCAACTTCGAACGAGCCCGACGAGCCTCAATCCCCTTCTGCTGAGTCACCTTCAACTTCGCCGCCGCCGCCTCACTCAAAGGAGTACCCTTCGTATTCCGTGCCCGCTCGTGATTGTGCTCCCGATTGTACTGGGCCATCTGAACCGACGCCAACGCCCGACGCTCAACCTGACGACGTGCCTTCGCCGCCGCCTTCGCCTTCTTCACCTTCACGCCCGCCGCCTTCCTCGCCCGACCCCGAAGACGATTCGAGGCCACCCTCCCATCCAATAACGAAACCGAATGACGCTCCGACGCCTTGCCCTCCGGAACCCGATAACCCACCCGAGCCGCCGCCTCCTCAAACGTGATCCCCTCAGACGCCTCCAGCGACAATGCCAAAAACCGCAACTGATTCGGATGCGCCGCCATCTACCCAACCTAACTCCGCAAATACCGACCCGCCTTGAACTTCACACGCAACTTCCTGCCAACCTGATAGTCCTTCCCAAAACATCGACACTGCCTCGGCTCGTCCCACCATGACCGAAAACGACCCAAACCCGGCAAATCCACCACCCCGCCCCGACGTAACGATACCACAATCTCTTCCGCTACCGCCCGGTAAACCCGCCACGCCACCACCTGGGTCACCCCAGCCCGCTTCGCTATCGACCGAACCCGCTCCGTGTAACTGCGACGCATACTGCCTCCCATTCTCCAATAAACATCACCTTGCGCGCGCCCGCAAAGTGATACCAAAGCCGTCAAAAACCATAACCAGCACTACCGAAGAATCGGGCCGACACGCCAAATGTCACTCGCGGGGAAAAGTAGGGGCATACGGTGTAACGCCCGCCCGCGAATTCCCCCGGTCATGGGACCCGGCCTGGGACCCCTATGGCTATCTGCATCACTGTTGCTAACACTGTTGCACCGCGTGCTCTCTTGAAAGCCAACCGGCACCCTGCCGGCAGCAGACCACAACATCTGGTATGGCTTGAGCACAATCCTGACTCGATCATAACCTTAGCCCTGCCCGAACTTTAGCACTATCCTGCTAAACTGTGCGCATCTTGCTAAATCACTCGCTTGCCTCTACCTGCCTCATCCCTACCTGGCGTTGCCTTGATTTCTGACTTGGCCTGCCTTGAGGCATAGCAGCTATAGGATACGGGAGTAGTGTGGGCCACGGTAGAGAAGACGTCAAGGGAAATCTGATTTCGTTCGGTCTTGGTTATCGCGCAGTCGCCCCCCGCCCGCCGCAGTGACAAGCGTTGCCTATTTTACCAAACAGGCTATCGCGCTGTTTACGGCCCGCGTCTGTTTGACACGCCTCCAGGGCTTCGCGGTTCCCTACGTGGCTAACCCGGTTGGTGGCAACGTGCCTATCCGTTGATCGGGCGAGACGCCGGTGATCGAGCCCTGCGTCTCTGGCTTGCGCGTGATTTGGTGCCGGACTTCGGGACCGTTGGCTTTGGCAAGCTGACGGTTGCTGATAGCGGTCTTTCGTCCCTTCTGACGCGTCTGGCGGCGCCCTGCCGGTTTCGGCAATGACTTGAGTTGTGCTCGCATCTCGGCCCAGCAGTGTTGGCAGTAGACGGTTTTTTGCTGGGTCTGGTTATCTACGAGGCCGACTTTGTGGCCTTTGTGTTTGGGGTTTACGGTGCATGGTTCTTGCGGCGGGACAGGCTCGATGTGGAAGAGTTTGTCGCACTGGGTGGCATCGGGACAGAATCGCTCTTGCTCGCACTTGTTTTTGATCCGTTCCTGCCCTTGTCGTTTCAGCCGCAGGTCATATTCGCGGCGCACTGTTTCGAGATACTCGCCGCGTCTGACGTCCGGCCGGGTGGTTGCCGGCGTCGCTTCGTGCATTCTGCTGATTCTGACGGTCACATGTCTCATAGGCTCAAAGATAAAGCCGGGCTTTGTGGGCCCGGCTGGATGAACAACGGGACAGCGATTTGGCAATCGAGTTGCCGTCCCGCCCAAGATGTCATATTGTCATACTCGATTGCCATGCCGGATAGTTTATTGCCGGCGTTCGCCTTTGTCAAGCGTTTTTGCCCTGTTTTTTTGCATTTGTGACTCTGGGCAACCCTCAATGTGTCTTATAACCAAGTGTCCAATCCGTGCCTCATGCACCTATTTTTCGCCTTTTCGCCGCCTTTTTGCATGTTTCTTGCGTGCCGTAACTCGTGCTCTGCCAACACGTTGCACGCACTATTAGCTGTACTGCACGCATTATCAGCAGAATAGTGTTGCATATCATGCATCTCAACTACTATTATATATAGAGTCTGGCGACGGGCCGGAAAACGAAACTTCAGATAGGAGTAGGACCATGACTCAGAACGAATTCAACGCAGAATGCTGTGAGCGGCTTATCGACCCGGACGACCGTGTGTCATGCGGCATGGCTATCAACAGGCTCCGCGCCGCTATCGATCTGGCCGAGAAAGAGGATTGAACCATGACCCGCAAACTACCGAAGTATCTCACTGATAACCAACTCAAGCAACTACTGGCCTACGTGCGCGAGCGGGCTTCAGCCACACCCCGCAGCCCGAACCAGCGATACTACGCTGAGACGCGGCGCGTCGTCATTGAACTGCTGCTGTTCTCCGGCCTGCGATGCTCGGAACTGTGCGCGCTGAACGTCGGCGACCTGGGAGACGATCATGTTTTGACCGTCCGGCATGGCAAGGGCGACAAAGAGCGCTACATCGGCTTGGCGGACCCGGTCGCGGAGTTAGTGGAATCCTACACGACCAACTGGTTTATTGGCGCCGGGCCGGATGAGCCGATGCTGCGATCCCTGCGCACGCGGAGGCGCCTACTGCGCAGCGACGTATGGCGAATCGTGTCCCAGACCTGCCGCCGGGCCGGCCTGCCGCATGTGTGGCCGCATCGCATTAGACACAGCGCGGCGACCCACATGTTGTCTATTACAGGCGATATCGCCCAAGTCAGCGAATTCCTGGGTCACGCCAGCATCGACACCACGAAGATTTACGCCAAGATCACACACCGCACGAAACTGGAAACAGCGCGGGCGTGCTATATCGACGACACGCGCAATGAAGGAGATCAACCATGATCGAACACGTATTCGCCGCTATCGGTGTGGCCTGGGTAGTGTGGTCTTTCTGCCGTGTGATGATCGCCGTCATGGAAGAGGGCGACCGCGACCGCCGCATCACCGCCCCGTCAGCTCGCGCCAGGCATGAACCAGTCGAGAGCGCGGACCCGGCCGCGAGTCCCGACTCCACGCGGAGATAATCTCGCACGCCCGCAGACTCGGCATGCCGCCGTTGCCCCCGGCCAGGCCGACGACGGTGTGCGGATGGTTTGCGTCGCCCGCGCCCCACGTCACCGCCCACGGAAAGACCTCCAGCCATTGGCGCAACCCCGCCGGCGTGACGCGCCAGTAATCCTCGGGGTACTCGTGGATGGGAAAACGCATGACCGTGACGCACAGGGCCAGCCCGTGTGGGGCCAGCAGCCGCGCCATCTGCCGGCAGGCGCGTTCGGGCCGGCGCACGTGCTCCAGCGTATCCAGACAGAGAATCGTGCCCGCCTGCTCATCGAATCGGGCCGCCTCGATGTCGGCCACGACATCCACCCCGCGACCGGCCCGCATATCGACGCCGACGTAGCGACGGCCGGGGAATAGCGAGCGCAGGTCCGCTATCGACTCCTGGCCGGGCACCTGAAAGCTGCCAATCTCGTAAACCGGACCCGGCAGATCAACGGCCTGGGCAAGCTGCTCAACCAGATTTCGCACTTGTCGTCTCATCGGTTCATCCCTGTTCACACCTGCGACGATAACCGTCGATGTCCATCACCACCTGAGTCTGACAGTCCGGGCACAGCAGGCGAGTCTGGAGGCCCACAAAGGTTATAGTTTTCCAGCCCAGCATGTCCGTCCGGCTCACGCGATGAGTCTTACGACAGCGGTTGCAGGTCACGGTGATTAGTTCCGTCTGACTCATGCCAACATCTCCGAACAAGGGTTCTCGAAACTCATAACGTCCGGGCAAAAACGAAGGTGAGCGGTCCCGGTGGGCCCGTTGCGCTGCTTGCCGATGTGTACCTCGGCGTCGTGTGTGTGACGGCCGGGGTCCGGCTCGTAGCAATCGGCGCGGTACAACAGCCAAATGGCGTCAGCGTCCTGTTCGATCGTACCGGAATCGCGACAGTCACTCAGCCGCGGTCGGTGGTCGTCGCGGGCATCGGGGGCCCGGCTCAACTGACTCAACACGATAACGGGAATATCCAGTTCCATCGCCAGATTCTTCATGGCGTTGCTAATGGCTGTGATTTCGTCGTTCCGATTCGATTTCGCCGCTGGCAGGTAGAGCCGCTGCAAGTAATCGACCACGACCACGTTCAGCGGCCTACGGCGGTGGACCCGGCGCACGGCGTGCCGAATGGCCGCCGGCTGGGGTGGGATGTGGCTGGCGCTCAGGAAATTCCACCCGGCTATCACACTATTGGCGTCGTTGAGACGGCGCCACTCGTCGGGGCTCAGGACCGCGCCGCTGCGCGCCAGGGTCGTATAGGGGATGCGCGACGCTTGGCTCATCAGTCGCATCCCCAGGTCGATCTCGTCCATTTCGAGACTGACAAACATGGCACCGAAGTCAGGGTCTTTGGCGAAATTCCTTGCCAGAAGCGACAAGGCCAGCGCGGTCTTGCCCTGCATCGGCCGCGCCGCTATGACCACCATTTGCCCCGGCGTAAATCCGGGCATGACCTCAGCCAGTGATTCGTATGGCACAATAACCTTGGGCGATGGTTTGGTCTCGATGCGCTCATAGGCGCGCTTCAGGGCCGTCATGGCGTCCACCACAGGCTCAGCCACGACCGCCAGGGCACCGGCCTGCGCCAGAGCGGTTTCCGCCTCGTCCAGCAGGGTGGGCATATCGCCGGGCTCGGCGGCCAGCTCCACTAGCCGCTGACCGGCGACGATCAGACCGCGCCGGAACGCCTTCTCGCGCACCTTGCGGGCATACCAGACGGCATTGGCGGTCGTCGGCACGGCGTTCAGAATCTCTCGCAGGTAATCCAGTCCGTTGTCGCCGAACTCCTTGCAGGTCTCGATCTCGTCGCGCAGCAGCAGCCCGTCGATGCCCTGCCCGGCGTTATCCCGGTCCAGCCGCATGATCATCCGCCAGAGCAGCCGATGCCTCAACTCGGTCAGGTACGTCTCGCTCGGTAGTATCTCCACGACTTCCGGGATCACCTTCGGCTGCATCACCATCGAGGCCAGTACCGCCGCCTCGTCGTGGAGGCTGTCCGGCACCGAGAACGCTCCCATGTCGAATCCTCCAGAGGGCGCGTTCGTATTCGTTCTGCGGTTCGGGGTCTGCCTGACCATTGGAATCTCCTACGCTTTCCATATGAAAGCGTTTTCGTTTTGTTTTGTTATGTTCTGTTATGTTATGTTGGGCCGAACTTTCGGAAAGTTTCCGAACATTCGGAAGCTCTTCGATCCAACCGACGGCCAGAAGATTTGTAAGTCCTTTCTGTATCTGGTCTAATGGACCATCCAATATCTCTGCGAGTTCCTCGGCGTCTGGAATTAAATTCCTACCGTCGCGGTCGGAATCTCCAGCCAGTTCCAGCAGCTTGCAGAAGATTCCGAAAGTTTGGAAAGCGTCAATCTGGGCAATTTTTTGGAGCCGCCGGTAGCCTCTGCCGAGCTTGGCGCCGTTGACCTTGAGGCGGATAAAGCGCAGTGGTCCAGACCACTTAGGGGCCCCTGGTTTCCAGTCTCGCCCCTTCGTGTCCACCTCGTATCGCTCATCCCAATCAACGATCCGATACATCACTGCCCTCCCTGGCGCAAGGGAAAAAAGATGGGGCCGGGCCTGCCGAGCCAGACAAGTGAGAAACTTGACATGCGGCCCCGTGATTTGTTAGGTATTCACTTGTCGTCAAACTCGGCAGTAGCCATACTCTACACACCCAAATTTATCCCCGCAAGGGAAATCTCCTTGCCTTTTTGTCGCCAATATGTTAATTTGGGGTATCGGGGCACCCAAGGGGCTGTTTCCAGCGGCCCCCTCCTGTCCAGGTTGCCGGGTGCCCCGTTAGCCGACGACCTGCCCCACCGGGCAGAGACACTTCCGTCGGCATGGAGGCCGGCGGTGATCGCGATAAAGCCATGTTTGGTTGCCGTTAAGGCGTTATGTCAGGTCCACATGGGCCGTGGGTCCAGTTTGCCGAGATCGTCGGCCCCAGGTGCCATATCTGTGCGATAAACCGCCATCTATTCATGTCGTGTGATCCGTCTGAACGGGCGGTACGGCCATAACGGGCATCCGGTGTCCGTGCAGTCGTGCACTTGCTCTCGTTCCCAGCCACAGCATTCCAGACAAAACGCCTTGACAGCCGCCAGGCGGCTCTTGCCTTTCATGGCCGTTCTGTAGACTCTTTCGTAGGCTGTCGGCAGTCCTGTGAAATCCCGTTGCATGATTCGTCCTCTGTTATTTCTTGGCTCCGGTAATCTGGGCGATGACCGGCTGGGTCGCGGACACGTACCGCGCCAGTTCCTCAGCGTCCTTGGCGACTGCCTGGGCCATAGCGAACCGGACGGCTTCCCAAATGTACATTTCCTAACGTTAGTCTCCGGGCCCGTCCCATGACGCCGGCATGTGTCGGTTTGGGTGGATGATTCGGGCCCACTTTTCGGGCTCGTCTTGATCCATTGGATGCATATCTTGTCCAGCTAAGCACCATCCTTCTTCTGTCTCTTTTGGACCGCCTTCTTCACTAATCTCCCATGAGTCATAACAGACAACATAAGGTAGTCCGTAGAAGAGTCCCAAAATCCAAGAGCCGTCTTTCGGAGCGGGCCCGTCTTGCCATGCCCCGGCAGCCATCGTATCCGCGATGTGATCAACGGCAGCCTTGTAAACTCGTGTTTTTGCTGCCGTTTCCAATCCTCGCAGCCATTCCGAAAAGGCTGTCCGAGTGATGATTTCCCAATCATCCATGTCGGTGATCTTCATCTCACCAGAAATGATCTTGTCAAACACTTCCGTTGGAATTACGTGAGCATTGCCGTCCAACGTCGGCACGCACAAATGAGGCTTGTTGTCTTCATTGCCTTCTCGCATTGTTG
>JBBACV010000006.1:0-24148 GCA_041656835.1 Acholeplasmataceae bacterium
GTGATTTCACCCTTTTTCTTTGGAAAATACATTTATATAGTGATGTTAGTAATTGTTACAGTTATGTTTTCAGCACTTTTTTTATCGTATGCAATGCCTAAAATTGGTGAATCAAGTAAATATTATCTTGATAAGAATTCTATTTATGTAGAAACCTATGGATCTGCTCTAAAAAATGAATCTTATGGACAAAAAGATTTAAATAAATATTATAAATATCAAGGTGGTATTGAGTATGAAGAAGATTGGAGCGGGTCAGATTTTGTTATGCTTGATGATATGAACATGGTAAAATAACTTGGGGCATTTAAATTTTATACAGAGGAATTTGATGGTGTTGTAATTGATGCTTATATCTTAAAAAAGACTTTTAACATTAAAAACCCTCTCGATATGATTGGGGAGACACTTAAGTTTAGAATACCAAAAACTGATAATACTAATAATAGGTTTATAGAATATGAATATAAAATCGTTAATATTTATGAAAATATTGATATGCCGTTTGGGAATAGTGTAAGTGGTGGATTTTTAAATAAACATTTTGTTTTTATACCATATTTTGAAAATGTAGAATTAGAAATATTATGGTATGGCAATATTTTTTCATATGAAAAAAAGCCTCCCAAAACTCTTACAAATCAAATTGAATTCGACAATAAAACTACTGATAATTATTTCGAAATATGGACAAGAAGTAAAGAAATAAGCGATGTTAACTTGGGATATAAACCATTTATTGAAGGTGCATTTTCAGTAGGCGTTTCACTTTTAATAACTTCAGTTTTAGTATTTATTTACGGAATGATATTAACTTTAAACATGACAAAAAAATCTTTTAATTTAAGATATTTATTGGGAAAAAGTCAAGGTAGAATATTATTAAATAAGTTTATATTTTTCTCTGGATTAATTTTTATAGTTTCAATTATAAGTTTTGTGATAACTTATTTTTTAGTTAGCCTAATAGGAAGTTATTATTATAGTGTTATCTATATATTTGAAAACGGATATATTATTTTTAATTTAATATGGTTTGGATTCATTTTATTAAGTATTATTTTAGTTTCATTATTAACCAGAGTTAAAGACGTTACAATATTATTAAGATAAATTGTGGTTAAAATTTATCTTGACTTTACGAAACATAATAAATAATGTATAATTAAAATAAGACGAAGAAAGAGATAAGTATTTAAATAATATATTTCAAAGAGAGTCTATATTAGGTGAAAATAGATAAATATATATTTAAAGAATCTCCTCTTGAGTGATATTAAAAATATCCGGATGATTCCGTTAAGAATTAATTGAGGGCCATGAATTTATTCATGGAACTAAGGTGGCAACGCGATTTTATCGTCCTTAGATATTTTTTCTAAGGGCTTTTTTATATATTAAGGAGGAATAACTATATGTTAGATTTAAATTTTGTAGCCGAAAATATCGATGAAGTGATTTTAAAATTAGAAACAAGAAATGACGATTTTTCTTATTTAAAAGAAATTGTTGATTTAGCAACAAATAGAAAAGATTTAATAGCTAAAGTAGATACATTAAAAGCTAACAGAAACCAACAATCTAAATTAATCGGACAGTTTAAAAAAGAAGGAAGAGATATTGGTGTTTTAATTGATGATATGGAATTTATTAAAGTTGAAATTCCTAAACTAGAAAAAGAATTAACTAAAACCGAAGCTAAAATATTTAAAATATTATCAGAAACACCTAATATACCTGCTCTTGATGTTCCTGTTGGTCCTAATGAAACATATAATGTAGAAATTAAAACCTGGGGTGAAGCTAGAGAATTTGATTTTGAAATAAAGGATCATGTCACATTAGGTGAAGAATTAGATATTTTAGATTTTGAGAAAGCAGCTAAAATAACTGGAGCACGCTTTGTTGTTGATAAAGGATTAGGGGCAAGACTTGAAAGAGCTCTAATTAACTTTATGATGGACCTTCATACCTTTGATCATAAATATACTGAAATAATTCCCCCTTTTATTGTTAATGAAGAATCAATGTATGGAACCGGTCAACTACCTAAATTTAAAGAAGAAGCTTTTAAAATTGAAGGAAAGAAATGGTATTTAAACCCGACTGCTGAAGTTCCAACGATAAATATGTATAAAGATCAAATAATTACATATGATAAATTACCTTTATCATATGTAGCTTTTACAACTGCATTTAGAGCTGAAGCAGGAGCTGCGGGTAAAGATACAAGAGGAATATTAAGACAGCATCAATTTAATAAAGTTGAATTAATTAAATTTAGCTTACCTGAAGAAAGTGAAAAAAATCATCAAGAAATGTTATCGGATGCCGAAAAAGTTTTACAATTATTAAAGTTACCTTACCGTGTTATGTTACTATCAAGTGGAGACTTAGGATTTAGTATGAAAAAAACATATGATCTTGAAGTTTGGATTCCATCTCAAAATACTTATCGTGAAATAGCCTCTATTTCTAATGCTGGTGATTTTCAAGCTAGAAGAGCTAATATTAGATTTAAAAGAGGCAAAGAAGCAAAATCAGAATTTTTACACACTTTAAATGGTTCAGGTTTAGCGATCGGAAGAACAATGATTGCAATCTTAGAAAATTATCAAAACGAAGATGGCACAGTAACCATTCCTGAAGTATTAGTACCTTATATGAAAGAAACAGTTATAAAACCATAATTTATTAATATCTACCATACTTTTCCTTAAAGATTGCTAAATAACTTTTTACTATTTATACTATAAGTACTTCATTTTTCTCTCTAACTAGGAAATGCCACTAATATATCTTTATATTTTAGTGGCATTTCTTTTAATAAATTATGTTTTCTTAAATATGTGATAAAATAAAAATAGAATTAAAAATAATTAAGGCGGTGAAATAATGAAAATATATTATGTTGAAGATGAAAAAGATTTATCGGAAATAATTAGAAAATATTTAATTAAAGAAGGCTTTGATGTAACGGTTTTTTATGATGGTGAAAGTGCCTTGCCTCATGCTGGTGATAAAGTTGATTTATGGATTTTAGATATAATGTTAACCGGAAAAATTGATGGTTTTGATTTAATTGAAGCAATTAAAAAAGCCAATCAAGATGCTTCAGTTATCTTTACTTCAGCAAGAGACCAGGCATTAGATAAAATTAAAGGCCTTGAATTAGGCTCAGATGACTATCTAGCAAAACCATATTCTCCAAGAGAGTTAATCTTAAGAGTCCACGCAATCTTAAGACGCCAAAAACAAAGACCAACTAAGATTAATTATGGTGATTATGAAATATCAATTGATTCAAGAGAAATTAAACACGATGATGAAAACATCGAATTAACTAATAAAGAATTTGAAATGTTATTAGTATTTTTAAAAAACCGTCAACAACCAATTGACCGAAACATAATTTTAGAGACCATTTGGGGAGAAAATTATGTCGGTTCAGACCGGGTTGTTGATGATCTATTAAGACGATTAAGAGCTAAGATGCCGCTTCTAAGAATTGAAACAATTTACGGCTATGGCTATCGTCTGTTATGAGAAAATCCAAACTAACAACCCAAATAAACATAATCTTTTCAGCGGTAACACTTCTTGGTGGAGTGATTTTTATCTTGGTTTTAAGTTTAACTTTTAGAAAAGGATTTGAAGCTCAAAATAAGGGATACTTAGAACAATACTACCAAATTGTTGAATCAGAATATGATCCAAACTCAACAAATTTCAATTTACATAGCGAATCTGTCTATAATGATTATTTAATTATTAGTAAAGATAGTATTATTACATCTAACTCAGAAAACATCCCTAACTACGAAAAAAATCAAATTCAACAAAGAATTTATAATAAGTACTTTTTAAATAATAATACTTTTATACCTACTGCGATCCCTTATACTAACTATTATAATGTTAGTTATTTAGGGAGATTAATTAAAGTAGATGAATTTGAATATGCAATAATTGTTATTTCAAATACTAAACAATATGTTGATGATATGACCGGAAATGTTCCATTTTATGCCACATTAGCCTTTTTAAATGTTTTAGTATTAGGTAATATTATTATTTGGCTATGGAGTTCTAATACAGCAAATAAAATTGTTGAACTTCAATCAAATATTGATTTAATGATAAAAGAAGATTATCAAATTGAAGTTTCAATCGACGCATCATATGAAATTGAGAACCTGGCCAAATCAATTGAAAATATGCGGAAAGAAATAAAAGATAACGAACAAACTAAAAGGGAAATGATGCAAAATTTAGGTCACGATCTTAAAACTCCGATTGCAGTTATAAAATCATATGCAGAAGCAATCCTTGATGGGGTTGAAGATAGTAAATCAGCTAATATTATTATTGAACAAGCCGATAAACTAAATTATAAAGTTAAACAAATTATTGAATATAATATTATGGGTTTAATTTCTGATGTTGAAGAATGTCATGAAGAGTCATTCGCCGAAATTGTTGAAAAAATTGCTGATAACTATAAATATTTAGCAAAAACTAAATTTGTAGCATCGATTGAATCTGATTGGCTGTGGCCAATGATTAAAGAAAATGTTTATAATTCAATTGTAAATATTGTTGATAATGCAGTAAGATATGCGAAAGAAAAAATTGTAATTAAATTAGAAAATAAAAAACTCACCATCTTTAATGACGGTGAGCCAATTGAAGAAGAAGTTTTACCTAAAATATTTAGAGCATACGAAAAAGGTACAAAGGGTGAGTTTGGTTTAGGTTTAGCAATCGCTAAAGAGACTCTTTTAAGATATAAATTAGAATTAACGGTTGATAACCATAAGCACGGTGTTATATTTACGATAACTCCGCAATAATCTTTTCTTTGATTAATTCAAATTCATCTTTTGAAACATCGTTCATATGATTCGGTAATTTAATGGTAATATCATCTTTAATGTATCTAGGAATAATATGAACATGATAATGAAACACAGTCTGTCCAGCAATTTCATGGTTGTTATTTAAAAGATTTAATCCAATGGGATTAAAAGCTTTCCTAACAGCAAAAGAAACTTTTTGGACGATTTTAAAAAGATGCATAAAAACATCCGAAGGAACTTCAAAAATATCTTTATATTCATTTTTAGTTATTACTAAAGTATGACCTTTTGTAGTTTGAGAAATATCTAAAAATGCCATAACCAAATCATCTTCATAAATAATATAAGCGGGTATTTCCCTTTTAATTATTTTTGTAAATATCGTATCCATCACATATCACCTCAATTCATTATATCAAAAATATTTTAACAAAAATAAATGATATAATTTATTTATAAACTAGAAAGAAGGAATTTAACATGAAAAAAATACCAGTCGGTATCTCAGGACGACATGTCCATGTTACAAAAGAACATTTAGAAATATTATTTGGTAAAGGTTATCTACTTAAAAACTTTAAAGATTTAAGTCAACCAGGTCAATTTGCTGCTGAAGAAAAAATATCAGTAGTTTCAAAAGATGGCAGAAGTTTAGATGGAGTTAGAATTTTAGGACCAGTTAGACCAGAAACTCAAGTTGAAATATCAAGATCAGATGCAATTAGATATCGTTTTGATGCTCCAGTTAGATCAAGTGGTAATATTAAAGGAAGTGGCTCTGCTACTTTAGTCGGCCCTAATGGTAAAGTAGAAATTGACGAAGGAGTCATTATTGCAGATCGTCATATTCATTTTTCCCTAGAAGATGCTAAAGAATTTGGAGTTTCTGATAAAGAAATCGTTAAAATTAAAATAGATGGTGAAAAACCAGGTATTTTGGAAAATGTATTATGTAGAGTATCAGATAAATTTGTTTTAGATTGTCATTTAGATACAGATGATGGAGCGGCATTTTTACTAAATACTGGGGATTTAGTCACCTTAGTAAAAGAATATAAAATTATTAAATAATAAGTGGCAAAAGCCACTTTATTAATTAAAGGATAAATATGCAAAAAAAAGAAAGAACTCAAGTCTTTAGAGATCCTCTTTATGGTTATATTCATGTTGAATATGACTTTATAACTAAATTAATCGATACATCTATTTTTCAAAGACTAAGAAGAATTAAACAACTATCCGGAGTTAACATGGTTTTTCATGGTGCCGAACATTCCAGATTTACTCATTCTTTAGGGGTTTATGAATTAGCTTATCGTTTTTTAGAATTACCAGAAATTAATAAAAATTTAAATCATCGTGAAAAACTTCTTTTTTTAACAAGCGCTCTTCTTCATGATATTGGTCATGGACCATACTCACACGCTTTTGAATATACTTTTTTAGTATCTCACGAAAAAATGACAGCTAAACTAATTTTAAATCATCCTGAAATTACTAATATTTTAGATGAAATTGATAAAGATTTTAAAGTAGACATCAGTAACATAATTTTAAAGAAAAGTAAATTCAAATTAATCGAACAATTAATTTCATCTCAATTGGATATTGATAGACTTGACTATTTAGAACGTGATGCTCATTTTACTGGTGCGGCATATGGACATATTGATTTAGATAGATTAATGAGAGTATTGTTAATTAAAAATAAAAAAGTTGTTTTTAAAGCCTCGGGAATTCATGCGATCGAAAATTATTTAGTCGCTAGATACCATATGTACTGGCAAGTATACTATCATCCAAAAGCTAGAGCATATGAAGTAATTTTAGAAAAAATATATTTAAGAGTTAAAGAGTTACTGAAAAATAATTTCAAATTTACCCAAGACGTCAGAGCTCTTAAAAAAATGCTCGAAGACCCTGAAGATATTTATTCTTTTTTAGATATTGATGATTTTTATATGAATGGATTAATTGCCCAGTTTAAAAATTCCGAAGACTATATTTTAAAAACATTATCGAATGATTTTTTAAACCGTAAAATTTGGAAGTTTATAGATTTGAGTAAAAATAACGAAAATAAAATTAAAGATATTTTAAATAAAGATGAAATTTATTTAAAGTATTATACGTCTAAATCAGACGTTAGACAGGGTGCTTATTTAAGTAATGATTTAGATATGGGTGGAGAAATAAATATTTATACCGAAGATGATGAAATTATATCATTATCTGAATATTCTTCAATTATCCATTCACTAATTACAACCTCAATGAAAGATGACCCAAAATTATTTTACCGAGGTGATAAAGATGCATCGAAATAAAAAAAGATTTGGCCAAAATTTTATTAAAGATTCTAATTTAATTAATAAAATAGTTGAACTTGCAGAAGTTAATAATAAAAATATTTTAGAAATAGGTCCCGGTAGAGGAGCATTAACCAAACCATTAATTTCAAATGCTAAAAAATATTTAGCCTATGAAATTGATTATACTTTGAAACCAATATTAGAAAAATTCAAGTCTGATAATACTAATTTTTATTTTAAAGATTTTTTAAGCAATAGCACCAGTGATGAAATAGATGCTTATTTTAATAACGAAGATGTTTATTTAGTATCTAACTTACCTTATAACATTACAACTCCTGTTATCTTTAAATTTTTCGAACTAAAAAATCTTAAAGAAGCTACTCTTATGGTCCAAAAAGAGGTTGGAGAAAGAATGATTAGTAATGTTGGCAACGCCAACTACAGTTCTTTTACCGTAGTTTTAAATTATTATGTAGAAGTTACTAAATTACTCGACGTTAATAGAAATATGTTTAAGCCGGTGCCTAAAGTAGATTCAGTTGTAGTGAAGTTGACTAAAAAAGAAGAAAGGCTTCCTATAAATATTGAGAATATATTTTTAAAACTTATCAAACAATCATTTATACATCGCCGAAAAAAACTAATAAATAATTTAGAAAACTTTAATAATCATTCAAAAGAAGACATAATTAAATATTTTATAAAATTAAAGTTTAATGAAAATATTAGAGCTCAAGAATTAAAATTAGAGGATTATATCAATTTAGCCCATCTTTTAGCTTAAAAACATTAAAAAATCGTTAGTTTTCCCCTAATTTTTTATGAAAGCGCTTGAAATTTGTAAAAATATGGTATAATAAGGCTACCTTAAATAACATCTAGGAGGAGCAATAATGCAAGTAACTGATGTCAGAGTAAGATTGATTGCGAGCGAATCGCGCTTAAGAGGGGTTGTGACGATCACTTTTGACGATGCTTTTGTTGTACACGATATTCGTGTAATTGAAGGAGAGAATGGTATTTTTGTAGCAATGCCAAGTAAAAAAATGCCAAATGGTGGCTTTAGAGATATAGCTCATCCAATTCATCAAGAAATGCGTAAACAAGTAGAAGATGCAATTATTAAAGCATATAATGAAGCGTTGGAAGAACAAGCGCCAGAAGCTTCAGGGGAGTAGAAGCACTCTAAAAAGGACGCCAAAAATAGCGTCTTTTTTTTAAAAAAATAGTTCATCAGATTAAAGCTATTATAACCTAAGACTATCGATGCATTATTTGTATGAATAAATATATTAAAATAAGGTAGACGTGAAATGACTCGTCTTTTTTCGATGGAAAATTTACGATATTACTTTTATTAGTATCTTTCAATGTTATAATAAAGATAGCATTTAGTTGTTTTACGAAATACATTTAAGAAAGAGGAATTTATAAAATGAACAACCATGATAAAAAGGCAAAATTATTTACCCTATCAGCAAATAAGCCCTTAGCTGAAATGATTGCAAAAGCATCAGGAATCCCAATTTCCCAAGCTGAAGTAATCAAGTTTGCTGATGGAGAAATCACAACTAACGTTGAAAACTCGGTTAGAGGGAATCACGTTTTTGTTGTCCAGCCGACAAGTCAACCAGCCAATGATCATTTGATGGAAGTTTTAATCTTAACTGATGCGTTAAAAAGAGCATCAGCAGCATCAATTACGATTATAATGCCATATTTTGGATATTCAAGGCAGGACAGAAAAGCCAAATCTCGTCAACCTATTACTGCAAAATTAGTCGCTAACTTAATTACAGTATCTGGAGCTGACCGTGTAGTATGTATAGATTTACATGCCGCACAAATTCAAGGATTCTTTGATATCCCAATTGATAACTTTTCAGCGGCGCCATTTCTCGCAACTCATTTTAAGAAAATGAAACTAGATAATATTGTAGTTGTATCACCAGACCATGGTGGTGTCACAAGAGCTAGAATGTTTGCCACATTCTTCCAAGCACCGCTTGCGATTATCGATAAAAGAAGACCAAGGCATAATGAAGCTGAGGTTATGAATATAATTGGTGATGTTAAAGATGCAACCTGTATTTTATTTGATGATATCATTGATACTGGTGGAACCTTAATCGCGGCATCAGATGCTCTAACTAAAGCGGGAGCTAAAGAAGTGTATGCTGCGGCAACCCATGGTGTTTTAACTAAAGACGCTCCAGATCGTCTCCAAAACTCATCATTAAGAGAAGTTATTATAACTGATACAATCTTTTTAGATGAATCAAAGAAAAGACCAAAGATAAAACAATTATCAATTGGTTCATTACTAGGTGCAGCAATTACTCACATTTTACATGATGAACCAATTTCACAAATATTTAATAAAATTAATGAGGATTTAAATGAATGAAATTAATTATTGGATTAGGAAACCCTGGTAGAGAATATATCCAAACTAGACATAATATCGGATATATTATTATTGATAAATTATTAAAAGATTATAATTTATCATTAAAACCTAATCTTAAATTAAAAGTTGAATATGTTAAAAGTAAAGATAGTTTAAATGATTTTATTTTAGCTAAATCACTTAATTATATGAATCTTTCTGGTGAATCAGTCTTAAACATAGCTTCCTATTTTAAAATAGACTTTAATAATATTTTAATTATTCAAGATGATATATCACTGCCATTAGGAACGATAAGATTTAGAGAAAATGGTACCTCTGGTGGCCAAAGAGGAATGGAAGATATCATAAAAAAGTTAGGTACTAAAGAAATTAAAAGGCTTAAAATAGGTATTGGAAATAATCCTTTAATTGATGCGAAAGATTATGTTTTAGGAAAACTTACCAAAAAAGAAATTGATGAATTAATGGAAAGCTTTATTAAGTCCAGCCAAGCAATTAAAGAATATATTAACAATCAAGATTTCAGTATTATTATGACAAAATATAATACTCCAAGAAACAATAATATTTAAGATGATCTACCAAAAATTATTTAAAATATATGAAAATCACCCCCTACTAACTGGTCATATGACCAGTTTTAAGCATGTTAACGAATCGTTTTTACAATTATTACTATCATTTAGATTTAAGAAAAATAATAAAAATTTAATTATAGTCTTACCTAATTTATATGACGCCCAAAAATACTATGATGAAATATCTAGTATGATAGACCCTGATTTAGTTTTATTTTATCCAGTTAATTCACCCCTAACATCATTAATGTCTTTAAATTCACCTGAATTTAAAAATGAAAGAGCTTTTACAATTAGAAAACTTATTGAAAATAATAATGATAATAATTATATTATTATTACCACTCTTGACGGGTTATTAAAAAGAGAATTAACCAAAGAAGATTATCAAAATAGTTTAATGACAATTAAACAAAATGGAGTCTATAATTTAGAATCATTAAAGAAAAAATTAATTTATGATGGATATCAATATAACTATACAGTCGAAAGACCAGGTGAGTTTTCAGTTAGAGGTTCAATCGTAGATATATTTACGATAATGAATGAAAACCCAATCAGAATTGATTTTTTTGGTGATGAAGTAGAATCAATTAAATATTTTGATGTTATTACTCAAAGAAGTATTAATGAGATAAAAGAATTTAGTTTATCTCCTCTTTCTGAAGTATTTTATACTGATACAACTAAAAATAAAGTAATTAATAAAATTAATGATTATTTTAACAACTATAAATTATCCGAAAAAGAGAAAGAAAAACTTGAAAATGATTTAATGAATATTAATGAAAGAAAAAAATTAGATACATTATCAATTTATATTCCCTTTATAAATGAAGAAGAAACAACTATTGTAGATTTTCTTAATAATTATGAAACAATTTTAATTGAACCAAGCAAAATATTTATTAATGAAGAAACTATAATAGAAGACTTAAATACATTTAAAGATACTATTGGTGGTAATTCTTTTTTAAATATTCCCTTTAGAGCGGTATATGATAAAGACAAATATAACGTTAATTTAGAAATCGAAGTATTTAATAACGAAGATGATGAGTCATATAATTTAAAAGTTGCAGAAATCGAATCATTTAATAAAGATTTTATTCAACTTAAATATTATTTAGAACAATATAAAGACTACACTGTTATACTGGCAATCAATAGTGATGTTTTTTATGAAAAAACCAAAATTAAACTTCTTAACAATTCAATTATATTTAACGAAAATAAAATTATAAAAGGTGAAGTTAATTTAATCAAAGATTTAATTACCCATTCTTTTAATGATCATTTAAATAAAATAATTTTAATCTCTGATAATACTTTATTAAATAGCAAAAGAAATATTAAAATAAGATATCGTTCAGTTATTAATCAATCAGTTAAAATTAAAGATCGTAAAGAATTAAATGAAGGAGACTATATCGTTCATTATAATTATGGGATTGGTAAATATTTAGGTTTAAAAACAATGGACTTATCAGGAATTAAAAGAGATTATCTTGAAATATTATATAGTAATGACGAAAAAATGTTTGTTCCAGTTGAACAAATAGACCTAGTTTTAAAGTATAAAGCTCATCATGAAACCCCACCAAGATTATCGAGTTTAAGTAGTAAGACCTTCTCGAAAACAAAAGCTAATATCAAAAAACGAATTAAAGAATTCTCCGATCGATTAATCAATTTATATGCAAAAAGAAGTAATGTAAAAGGATTTCGGTTTACCAAAGACTCTACTTTACAAAAAGACTTTGAAAATGATTTTTTATATCAAGAAACAATCGATCAGTTAAAAGCTATTAATGATGTTAAAGCAGATATGGAATTAGATGTTCCCATGGACCGGTTAATTGCTGGAGATGTAGGATATGGTAAAACAGAAATTGCTTTAAGAGCGGCTTTCAAAGCAGTGATGGATGGAAAACAAGTTGCATATTTAGCACCAACAACAGTTCTAGCTCTACAACATTATCATACCTTTAAAGAAAGGTTTGATAAGTATGGTGGAAACGTTTCATTGCTATCAAGATTTGTTACCAAGAAAGAACAAAGTAAAATATTATCTAATTTAAAAAAGGGATTAGTTGATATTGTAATTGGAACCCATCGTCTATTATCTGAAGATATTCAGTTTTATGATTTAGGTTTATTTATTATTGATGAAGAACAAAGGTTTGGCGTTTTACATAAAGAAAAAATAAAAGAAATTAAAGTTAATGTTGACACTCTAACATTATCAGCTACACCAATACCAAGAACGCTTCAAATGGCGATTTACGGATTAAAAGATTTATCTATGATTGAAACACCCCCTTTAAATCGATATCCCGTTCAAACATATGTAACTCCTAGAAATGATGGGATTATTAAAGAAGCTTTATTCAAAGAGCTATCTCGAGGTGGACAAGTATTTTATTTATATAACCGAGTTGCTAGCATGCCAAGTGTGGTAAGAAAACTAAAGGCCTTAATACCGAATGCTAAAATAGCCCATGCCCATGGAAAAATGTCAAAAGATGAATTAGAATTAGTTTTAGAATCTTTTATAAACAAAGAATATGATATTTTAGTATCCACAACAATAATTGAAACAGGCGTTGATATACCTAATACTAACACTTTAATAATTCATGATGCCGATAAATTAGGATTAGCTCAACTTTATCAACTAAGAGGAAGGGTAGGGCGAAGCGATAAAATAGCTTATGCCTATTTAATGTATGATCCTAATTTACCACTTAATGAGACTTCTAAAAAACGTCTTAAAACAATCGAAGACTTTACTGATTTAGGAAGTGGCTTTAAAATCGCTCTTGAAGACCTCTCAATTAGAGGGGCGGGGGATTTATTGGGGGAAGAACAATCAGGATATATCGATTCTGTCGGAATTGACTTATATATGAAACTTTTGGACGAAGTAGTTAATAAAAAAGAAGATGAAACAAAAGAAACTCCAAATGAAGCGTTTGTTTCAGAACATATTCCTAGTTCATATATAAATTATGATCCAGTAAGAATTGAAATTCATAAAAGAATTGCTAATTTAAAATCAACAATAGAAATTGATGATTTCAAATTGGAATTAACCGATCGGTTTGGTGAAATTGATATAGATGTATTATTATACATGTATGAAAAATTATATAAAAGACTATCCTATCAACTAGGTGTTAGAAAAACTTTAACATATCATGATCATATTAAGATGATTATTCCTTATGAAAAAAACAAATACATTAATGGTTTATCATTAATTAAATCAATAAAGGACACTAATTTAGATGTTTTAATTAAAGAAAGCAAAAATAATTTAGAAATCACTTTAAATCATAAAAATAATCATGAACACTGGTTATATCTATCAACGATATTAATTGAAAATTATTTTAAGAATGAGGAAAATAAAAAATGAATAATATAGGCACAATCGCTAGGGGAATTAAAACACCTTTAATTAAAGAAGGCGATGATTTAATCGAAATTATTATTGATTCAGTATTAAAAGCAAGTAAAGATGGTAATTTTGAAATTAAAGATAATGATGTTTTAGCAATAACTGAATCAGTAGTAAGTATTAGTCAGGGCAACTACGTTACTATAGATAACATTAAGGATGACATTAAAAGTAAATTTAAAACCGATCACATCGGTGTTTTATTTCCGATGTTATCAAGAAATAGGTTTTCAGGCATTTTAAAAGCAATCGCCAGGGCCTCAAAGAAAATCACCATTCAATTATCATATCCATTTGATGAAGTGGGAAATGGTATTTTATACATAGAAGATTTAAAAAAATTAAATATAAATCCTTATCAAGATATCATAAACGAACTAACTTATCAAAAACATTTCGCACATTTTGTTCATCCTTTCACTAAATTAAATATGATAGATTATTATCGTAACTTATGTGAAAAAGAAAATGTTGAAGTTGAATTTATATTATCGAATAACCCAACGACTATTTTAGAGTATACAAAAAATATAATTGTTTCTAATGTCCATAAAAGAAATGAAACTAAAAAAATATTAGTAAATGAGCCACACGATAAAGTACTCTCCTTAGATGAAATAGTTAATGATGAGACAAACAAACACGGATTTAATAAAACTTTCGGATTGTTAGGTTCTAATATTGCAACTAAAGAAAAATTGAAGTTGTTCCCAAGTTTAAATGATCCAATTGTTTATAAAATCCAAAAAAAGATTAAGGAAATAACGAAAAAGGATATTCACGTCATGATTTACGGAGATGGTGCATTTAAAGATCCTGTAAGTGGTATTTGGGAATTAGCAGATCCCTTAGTGAGTCCTTCATTTACAAAAGGATTACTGGGTTCACCTAGTGAAATTAAACTAAAATACTTGATTGATAACAATAAAAATCTAACAAACGAGGAACTAAAAGATTTAATTGAAAAAGAAATAGCTAATAAATCATCGCACGATACTGACGATAAAAAACTAGGTACAACACCAAGAATGTACGTAGATTTATTAGGTTCGTTATCAGATTTAATTAGTGGAAGTGGTGAAAAAGGCACGCCGATTGTTTATATTGAAAATTATTTTTCAAGTTATAGTGACTAAAATATGTTAGACTAAATTAAGTTAGGAGACTTATTATGGCTAAAATAGATATACTAAAAATTGCAAAAGAAGCACAAACAAAGAAAAAACTAAACAATAATCTTATAGATGCAACAATTGGAATGTTTTATAATGAAAAAAACGAATTAATTATTCCTAAAGTTAAAGAAGCATACTATAATATTGATTTACTTGAAACTTTTAAATATGGTTCCACTGATGGTGGTAAAGAATTTGAAGACAATGTTATTAATTGGGTTTTAGATGTAAAAAAAGATGAATTAAAAGAAAAATTTCTATTTGGTGGAGTTCCTACCCCAGGTGGATCAGGAGCTTTATCTTTAATCTTTGGTTCTTATGGAAATGTTGGTGATAAAGTTTTAGTTTCAAATTTAAGGTGGCGCTACGATTATTTTATAAAGGCTGCAAACCTAGAGATTCATGAATTTAATTTGTTTAAAGAAGATAAGTTTGATATGAATGATTTTTTAAATCAAATAGATTTTTTAAGCAAACAACAAAAAAGAATAATTATTGTTATTAACGATCCTTGTCATAATCCCAGCGGATATCAACTTAATAAAGATGAATGGCATGTAATTATTAATAAATTAAATGAACTAAAAAACAATGAGTTTGTTATCGCCTATGATATTGCCTATTTTGATTACGATCCAAGAGGATTTCATGAAGCCAGAAATACTTTTTCTTATTTTAAACATTTAAAAGAAAACACCCAAGTTTTAGCTTGTTTTAGTGCTTCAAAAAGTTTCGCTATTTATGGAATAAGATTGGGTGGTTTGGTAGGTCTTTTCCACAACCAAAAACAATTAAATTTCTTTAAAAAAGATGTACTAGATAATGCCTTAGGTAAATGGAGTACAGCCCCTTCGGTCGGTATAAATATATTTAATATGCTTGCTGGTGATAAAGAATCTTATTTAGAATATTTAACAGGCCTAACAAAAACTTTAAAGAAAAGAGGAGACATTTTTATTAAAGAGGCTAATGAAGTGGGTTTAAAATTATTTCCTTATAAAGGAGGCTTCTTTATATTGATAAAAAGTGATTCACCTGAAGAAGACTTTAAAAAACTTGTTTCAAAAGATATATATGTAATTCCAATGGATGTAGGTCTTAGGGTAGCAATCTGCGGTATAACTATAAAAGAAGTTACCGGTTTAGCTAAAAGAATAAATGATATTATTAAATAAATGTAATAGAACTAAAGCTAAAATTAATGTTTCAAATTGAAAAAGGGTATCACCCTTTTTTTAATAATAAATACACTTTAATATATTTACAGTTTATATAAGTGCTTTATTTTAAAAAATAATTTACAATAAATCCCTAAATTAAGCAAAAAATCATATATTTGATATACTTTATATATCGAGGTTTAAAACAATGATGCGAAGAATCTTATCGATTTTGACTAATCGACTTAATTTTATCTTACTGTTTTTATTACTCCAAGTAATTTTTATTGTTTGGATTGTTTTAAGATTGACTCAAACCTGGATATATATTCATTTGGTTTCTGTTTTTCTAGGTTTTTTAATAAGCCTATACTTGTTATCTAAAGACGAAAACCCAATGCATAAATTAAGTTGGATTATTCTTTTATTAGTGGTTCCAGTTTTTGGAGTCTTACTTTATTTATATTCTAGAACGGAAAAACTTCCAAATTCAATTACGTCTAGAATGAAAAACTTTCAGATTATTAGAGAAGATGAACTCAAAAAAATAGAATCTAAGGAAAGTGTTGACAACTATAAACAACAAAAATACTTAAACAATATGCATTTCCCTGGATATCAAAATACAAAATCTAAATTTTTAGGAAGCGGCGAAGAAAAGCAAAAAGAACTCCTGAAAGCCTTGAATCAAGCAAAGCACTTTATTTTTATGGAATATTTTATTATTACAAAGTCAAAAATGTGGAATCAAATTTTGGAAACTTTAATAAAAAAACAAAAAGAAGGTGTCGAAGTTAGAATAATATATGATGATTTTGGTTCATCCACAAAGTTGCCGCTTTTTTATTACCGAACATTAAGAAAAAAACACAAATTTAAAGTTGTTAGATTTAACCCAATGAAATTACATATTAATTTCGCAATGAATTACAGAGATCACCGTAAGATAGTTGTTGTTGATAATAAGATTGCTTTTACGGGGGGAATAAATATAGGTGATGAATATTTAAATAAAAAGAAAAGATTTGGGGAATGGCACGATGCGGCTATTATGATTGAAGGTGAAGCCGTTTGGAGCTTTACAGTTTTCTTTTTAGAAAATTGGTCGTTTTGCAAGAAAAATGAAGTCATTAATTTTGACGATTATAAATTAAAACATTACGTTGAAAATAAATCACTTTATATTCCATTTAGTGATATTCCATCCGATGCTAATTTAACTGGTAAAGGAACTATTCTCCATCTGATTAATGATGCAAAAGAATATGTTTATATAACAGCGCCATACTTAATTTTAGATAATGAGGTTGCTACCGCTTTAAAACTTGCAGCAAATAGTGGAATAATTATTAAAATAATTATTCCTAACATACCTGATAAAAAATTCGTATATATGGTTTCGGAATCATTTGTCTCTGAACTTATTAATTATGGAATTGAAATATATAAATATTTACCTGGATTTATCCACTCTAAAATGATTATTAGTGATGGTAAAACGGCGATGATTGGAACTTCCAATTTAGATTTTAGAAGTTTGTATATGCATCTTGAAAATAATGTTTGGCTAAACGACGAAAAAACCATTTTAGAAATGGTTAAATACTATAGTGGTACTTTAAATCAAAGTATGAAAATAACTAAAGATACTATTAGGTATCGGAATATAATATATCGAATGATTCAAGCAATTTTAAGAGGGATGGCACCTTTACTTTGATAAAGTTTCAAAATAAAAATTCATTAAATATGACTTATTAGTTTTTCGGTAAAATAAATACTGTAAACTAAATAATAAAGCCCCAATAAAGTTTGATAAAATATCAAACATTGTTTCACCGACATCAATCGCTTCTTTACCGGAAATAGTTATTAATCTTTTTCCCTGAACCTCGCTGCCAGTTATCATGTCTTTACTAAATTCTAAAAGTTCCCATACTGCCGAAATCATTAAAGCAAACGAAAATACAAATAAAATAACTATCCAGGGTGATAATTTATTATGTGAGCCTGTTTTTATTAAAATGCCTAGACCAATTAATGCAGAAACATACCCCATTAAAACATGGATTAATTTATCATAATTAATGTTTTCATACAAATTATAGAAATTTAATGAAGCTCCTAAAAAGACCGCTAAAAATATATAAACCGTTCCTAGTGAAACGACAAATAAATTGCTGTCTTTTTTCTTTATGAAAATATATAAAATCGGTAGAAGCGATATTATAATTGTTGCAAAGTGACTTGATAATCTATCATATGGATCATTATTAGTAATATATACTTGTATTAACAAATATCCAGATCCAATTATCATCACCAAATTTATTAAAATTATTAGATATAATATGACCTTCTCTTTTTTTGTCATAATTTCACCTTCTTTATGTGAATATACCTTAATTGTAAATATATTTTACCATAATGAAATTGTAAACGTTTTCTTTATAGAATATAAAGCATTTATATAATCATAATTATAAAATATAGATACATACTACAAAATATAAAATTTTAAGATGGAGGATTTAATAATGAAAAAAGCATGGAATAATTTTGTTTCGGGAAATTGGCAAAACAAAATTGATCTTTTAGATTTTATCAAACTAAATTATAGTGAATATGATGGCGATAGTCAATTTTTGGAAAGTGAGACTGATGATTCTGATAAATTAAACAATCGATTTAAGGAATTATTAAAACTTGAAAAAGAAAAAGGTGGCGTAATTGATTTAGATACAGAAATAGCCTCAACTATTATTTCTCATAAACCGGGATATATTATTAAAGATTTAGAAAAAATTGTTGGTCTACAAACTGATTACCCATTGAAAAGAGGTTTTTTTCCTAATGGTGGAATAAATGTCGCAGTTAAATCTGCAGAAGCTTATGGGTATAAAGTATCCGATGAAGTAATTGATTTATATACCAATGTTAGAAAAACTCATAACCAGGGTGTTTTTGATGTTTACCCTCAAAGCATTAGAAAAGCGAGAAGATCACATATAGTTACAGGATTACCTGACGGATATGGGCGCGGAAGAATTATTGGTGATTATCGCCGGGTTCCACTTTATGGGGTTTCGTTTTTAATTGAAGACAAGATGAAGGAAAAGGAAAAATTATCTTTCCCAATGACCGAAGATACAATCCGCTTAAGAGAAGAATTAAGTGATCAGATAAAATCTTTAAATGAATTAATTACATTAGGTGATATGTATGGTTTTGATTTAAGAAGACCTGCCGAAGATAGTAAAGAAGCAATTCAGTGGTTGTACTTAGCTTACTTAGCCGCCGTTAAAGAACAAAACGGAGCAGCGATGAGTTTAGGAAGAATTGATGCCTTCTTAGATATTTATATTAAACGCGATTTAGAAAATAATAAATATAGTGAAATTGAAATTCAAGAATTTATTGATCATTTTGTTTTAAAACTAAGAATGGTAAGATTTGCGAGAACCCCGGAATACAATTCTTTATTTACCGGTGATCCGACATGGGTAACTTTAGTTTTAGGTGGTCTTAACAGTGATGGTAGGAGTTATGTAACTAAAACATCATTTAGATTTCTACAAACTCTGTATAATTTAGGAACTTCTGCAGAACCGAATTTAACAATTCTTTGGAATGAAAAATTACCGAAAGGATTTAAAGAGTTTTGTGCCCAGGTATCCATTGATACATCATCAATTCAATATGAAAGTGATGCTTTAATTTCAGAAAATCATGGTGAGGATTACGCAATTGCTTGTTGTGTATCACCAATGGCTTTAGGGAAAGAAATGCAATTTTTTGGAGCAAGAGCTAATATTGCAAAAGCACTTCTTTATGCTTTAAATGGTGGAAGAGATGAAATATCAGGGGTCCAAGTTTTTGATAAAACTAAACGAGATGTTTTAAAAACCGATGTTCTTGATTATGACGTTGTTATGGATAGGTTTGATGAAACATTAACAGAGCTTGCTGAAGTTTATGTCAATGCTTTAAATATTATTCACTATATGCACGATAAATATGCGTATGAAAAAATCGAAATGGCATTACATGATACACATGTAACTAGATATTTTGCGACTGGGATTGCAGGATTATCTGTTGTAGCAGATTCTTTATCGGCCATTAAATATGCGAAAGTAAAACCTATTTATAATAAAGAGACTGGTTTAATTGAAGATTATGAAACAATTGGCGATTACCCAAAGTTTGGAAATGACGATGACCGTGTAGATAGTATCGCTGTTGATATTATTACTAGATTTATGAATAAAATAAGAGGAAATCATACATATAGAAATTCAATCCCAACAATGTCGATATTAACTATAACATCTAATGTTGTTTACGGCAAACATACGGGTAATACTCCTGATGGAAGAAGATATGGTGAAGCTTTTGCTCCAGGTGCAAATCCGATGCACGGAAGAGATAAGTCTGGTGCTTTAAAATCATTATTATCAGTCGCAAAACTACCGTTTAGCGATGCACAAGATGGAATTAGTAATACCTTTACAATTATTCCCCAAGCACTAGGTAAACATTTAGATATATCTGGCTCGATTGTCCATCATGAAGATAATCTTCAAGTTCAAAATTTAGTTAGTATGTTAGATGGTTACTTTGAATCGAATGGTTATCATTTAAATGTTAATGTCTTTAACCGAGAAACATTAAAAGAAGCATTTTTAAATCCAGAATTATACCCTAACTTAACAATAAGAGTTTCCGGATATGCGGTTAACTTTTCAAATTTAACTAATGAACAAAAACAAGAGGTAATGAAACGTACTTTCCATGAAGGATTTTAATAAACCTATTTTAGGTAATGTTCATTCAATTGAAACGTTTGGAGCTTTTGATGGTCCAGGAATTAGATATGTGCTATTTTTACAAGGATGCCCTTTAAGATGCAAATTTTGCCATAACAGGGACACTTGGGCAACAGGTAAAAATAAATTAATGTCAGTTGATGAAATATTAAAAGATTATAATCGTTATCGAGCCTTTTATAAAAAAGGTGGACTAACAGTTTCGGGTGGTGAAGCAACCTTACAACTTCCTTTTTTAACTGAACTTTTTAAAAAAGCGAAGGAAAAAGGAATTCATACTTGCTTAGATACATCAGCAGGAACATATAATGAAAATAGAAATAAAGAGTTTGATGAACTTTTAAGGTATACCGATTTAGTTTTACTTGATATTAAACATATTGATAATGAAAGACATAAATGGTTGGTTGGGGTTCCAAACACTAATGTTTTAAAGTTTGCTAAATATTTGAGTGATAAACAAATTCCGACAAGACTCAGACATATATTAATACCAACCATTAATTCAAGTGATAATGATTTATATAATTTAAGAGAATTTAATAATACATTAAAAAATATTGTTGGAATTGATGTTTTGCCATACCATAGAAAAGGGATCGCAAAATGGGAACAAATGGGCCTGAAATATGAGCTAATGGATATTAAAGAACCTAATGATAAGTTAATTAAACACGCGGAAAATATATTGAAATCTAACTATGAATATATGTTAGAATAAATTTAATAAGAATAATAATTTCATAATTTTGTTATAATAAAAGTATCGATTGATACTTTTATTTATTTTAAGGAGTGAAGATGACAAAATATGAATATTTAACCGAAGTTTTAAAGATAGACCATAATGAAATTATTCGTTATGGTGAAGATAAGTTTAAAATAAACTTATCATTATTAGATAGGTTAAAAGAGCGTGAAGATGGAAAATTAATTTTAGTTTCTGCAATTAACCCAACTTCAAGCGGCGAAGGAAAAACAACCATTTCAATTGGCTTAGGACAAGGACTAAAATCTTTAGGTAAAAATGTAGTAATTGCCTTAAGGGAACCATCGATGGGACCTGTATTTGGGATGAAAGGTGGTGCAACTGGTGGTGGTGTTTCATCACTTGAACCAAGTATTGATATCGATCTACACTTTAATGGGGATTTACACGCGATTACTTCTGCCAATAATTTATTGTCTGCACTAATTGATAATCATATTTATTTTGGCAATGAATTAAAAATTAAAGAAGTATATTGGCAAAGAGCTCTTGATGTAAATGACCGAAGTTTGCGAAACATTAAAACAAAATTAAGAGAAGATAAATTTACTATTACAGCCGCAAGTGAAATGATGGCTATTTTAGCCCTAGCGAGTAGTTTTAGTAATTTAAAAGAGAGAATCAATGATATTATTATTGGAATTAACGAATTTAATGAACTAATATATGTTAAAGAACTAGGTGGAGCTGATGCGATTGCGTTAGTGTTAAAGGATGCAATTAAACCAAACATAGTCTTTGCTAAAGAAATGGTTCCCTCGTTTGTTCATGCAGGTCCATTTGCTAATATCGCCCACGGATGTAGCAGTGTATTGGCAACAGAAATGGCTTTAAAGCTAGGCGATTATGTAATTACTGAAGCTGGTTTCGGAGCAGATTTAGGGATGGAGAAATTTTTACACATTAAAATGCCACACCTAAAATCTAAAGTTAAATTAGTTGTAGTTGTCGCAACCATAAAAGCTTTAAAACTTCATGGCGGTAT
Source organism: Acholeplasmataceae bacterium (assembly GCA_041656835.1). Lineage (GTDB taxonomy): Bacteria > Bacillota_I > Bacilli_A > Acholeplasmatales > Acholeplasmataceae > Acholeplasma. Next base: position 22,547 of record JBBACV010000006.1, read on the forward strand.
TAAAGAAACAGAGTTAGATAAACCGGATTTAACGGCCCTAGAAAAAGGACTAGAAAATTTAAAAAAACACTTAGAAAATATTCAAACATTTGGTTTAAATAGTGTAGTTGCAATTAACAAGTTTGAGACGGATAGCACCCAAGAAATTAATTATTTAAATAAATGGGCTAGAGATAATAATGTAGAATACGGCCTATCAGAAGCATTTACTAAAGGTGGTAAAGGTGCTAAAAATCTCGCTCAAATTGTGATTGACAATATTGATAAAAAGACAAATTTTAAAAGGATTTATGAAAATGACGATGCAAATGATTTGAAAATTAAAAAAATCGCCAAAGTTATATATGGAGCTGATGATGTTTTATTTTCTAAAAAAGCATTAAAAAAATTAGAACAATTTAAAAATTTAAAATTTCCAATCTGTATTGCAAAAACACCATTATCATTAACGGGAAATCCTAAAATAAAAGGTAGACCAAAGGGCTTCATTTTAGAAATAGATGATCTTAAAATTTCACATGGGGCAAAATTAATCGTAGCTTTAACAAAAGGAATTAATTTGTTACCAGGATTAAATAAGGTTCCTAGACTATTAAGTTTTAAAGTGGATTCAAAAGGAGAATTAATATCATGATTTTAGATGGCAGAAAAACAGCAGATATTTTAAACGAAAGATTATTAGAAAAAGTACTAAAGTTAAAAAGCAAGCCTCACTTAGAAATTATTTTAATAGGAAATAATCCGGCAAGCCATTCCTATGTTAAAAGTAAATTAAAAACCGTTAATAAAGTAGGTATGTCTATTAATATAAATTACTTAGAAGAAGATATTAGTGAAGATTATGTTTACAATTTAATTGATAAATATAATCAAGACCCAAAAGTTAATGGGATTTTACTACAACTTCCAATCCCTAAACATTTAAACGAAGATAGATTAATTGAATCAATCTCGTTTTTAAAAGATGTTGATGGTTTTCATACAATGAACCGAGGATTATTGTTTCAAAATAAAAATGGAACTAGACCCGCAACTCCCTTAGGAATTATAATGTTGTTAAAACATTATAATATCGAAGTTTCTGGTAAAGATGTTTTAGTAATTGGTAGAAGTCAAATTGTTGGAACACCGATGTCTAAAATGATGCTTGATTTAAATGCGACAGTAACAACTGCTCATTCAAAAACGAAAGATTTAGACTTTTATACAAAACATGCAGATATAATTATAGTTGCCGCCGGTAAGCCTAATCTACTTACTAAGGAAATGATAAAAGAAGGTGCTATAATAATTGATGTTGGGATTAACCGATTTAATGGTAAATTAGTTGGTGATGTCGACTTCATAAATGTTAAAGATAAAGCATCTTTTATTACGCCAGTCCCTGGTGGAGTAGGACCAATGACTATTTGTGCGTTATCCTATAATTTATATGATTTATATTTAAAACAAGAAAGGTAGGTAAATTGTTTTGAGAATACTATTTAAAACCCTTAAATGGCTTTTGATTATTTTTGTTAGTTTATTTGTATTTATTTTTATTTTAAATATTAGCCCGTGGACTTTTTCAAAGGTTAAGGGTGATAATTTATTTAGAAGAAG
>JBBACV010000007.1:0-19337 GCA_041656835.1 Acholeplasmataceae bacterium
ATAATTCCTAACGATGAATTCCACTTTAAAATAAGAATTGAAAATAAAGGAAACACAAACTTAGATACTAAAGTAGTAATTAGAAACATTGAAAGAACTAACAATAATAATGATTTTGATATGTTTGATGTTTACTTTATTAAAGATGGTTTAATTAATTTATTTATCAATAAAGAAAATGATTATGATTTTACTAATGAAGCAGATCTTATTAATACCTTAAATCCAATTAGTAATGATCCTTTAATTGTTCATGAGGATACTCCTTATGAACAAACCCTTAATCTATTTAGATTAAGTAACATCTTAGATAGTAATGATAACTTATTATTACTAGATAATTATAATTTAGAACCAAATAATAACCTTACATTATTGTATACACTTAAGTATGATCAAAACACCTCACATCCAAATTATGAAGGTAGTACTTTATTAATAAATGCTATCTTTGTATATTTAAATTAAAAAAAGGAAGAAAAATAAAATGAAAAACAAAAAATTATATTTACTTATATTAGGAATTGTTATCTTATTAGGAGTAGCAACCGGTGGCATTATCGCTTGGTTAACTGATACTGATACAACTAACAGTAAAACTTTCACTGTAGGTGAAGTATCTTATGTATGGACAGAAGGGACATTAGAAGATGATTTTATAGTTCCAGGGCAAGAAATTATAGAAACTTCTTATAAATTGAAAAACACTTCGAATGTTTCATCCGAATTAAGAGTTAAAATTACCATTACTTATGGAGACCCAGAAGTTGATGCAATCGATTTATTTGATAATTTCGCCCTTGCAAACGACTGGGATAAAGATGGTGATTATTATTACTATAAACCTAATGGTAATGAAAAAATAGAACCTGAAGAAACACCTACTGATTTTGATGTTTTAGATAGCTTAATATTAGATGGATCAAAAGTTGGTAATGACTTTAGAAATGTTGAGTTTACCATAACTTTAAAGTTTGAAGCTAAACAAGCTGAATTTGTCACATGGGAACAACTAGGAACAGCAAATATAGACTTTGGAACCGGGTTGGAACAAACCCCATAATAAAAAATGATTTTTAAAAGGATAAAAGATAGCTTAATCTTTATTTCGCTATTATTTGTTTTTCTTACTTTAATTGTAAGATTATTTGGTATTGAAACATATGTTGTTAAAAGTGATTCAATGGCTAATAAACTAAGAGTAAATGATTTTATATATATTATGAAATATAAAAATCCTTCAATTGATGATTTAAAAGAAGGGGAAATTATATCATTTACTCTTGGTAATACTTTAGTTATTCATAGAATCGTTGATATAACTGATGATGTTATTACTACCAAAGGTGATAATAATAGTGTAAATGATGATCCAATTTCAATTAACCAAGTTCATGGTAGATATTTATTTAAATTACCATTTTTTGGATTAATCTTAAATCCTTTAACAATTATCGTAATAGCGGCATTAATTGGAGTTTATAAATTAGGTCAAATGCTTTATAAGGAACTAAAACATAAGGAGAGTTAGGTTTGAGAAAAGTTATTGTAACTAGGTTAATATTATTCTTATTTACGCTGATAGCTTTTCTAACATCAGCGATTTTCGCATGGATGACATTAACTGAAAAAACTGATAACATTATTTTTACAACCGGTAACTTAAAAGTAGAAGCTAACCTTTATTTAGTTCATGATCTTAACTTTGATGGAATTAACTTAGATTATGATGATACAACTGAAATAATTGAACCGATTATCTTTGAAAGAGTGACTCCAGGTCAAATATATACTTTTAAATTAGTAATGAAAAACGAAGGAACAATTAATGGGAATTTAAAGGTGAATTTAAATTTAGATACTAACGTAACCAACTCTAATTTAAAAGATTTATTTTTAATAGAATATGAAGAACCTAATAACATCTCAACAAATTTAAAAGATAAAATGTTATTATTTGATGAAATATTATTAGAAAAAAATAATACATATACATTCATTTTTAAAATTATTATTACCGAAGATGTAGGTAATGATTTTAAAAATGAAATTGTTAAAATAGATAACTTAGAAATAACCTTAGACCAAATACAAATATAAATAATAAAGGATAACTTATGAACAAAAAACAGCTAATAAAGCCATTTATATATTTTATAGCTACATCATTATTTTTTGTCATAGGGGCAATTAATGCTTATTTATTATTTTTTGATACTAGTAATGAAAATGTTACTGTTGGAAAAGTTGTTGTAAATTCTATTGTTTATTTTGAAAAAAATAATGCAGCAATACCTCCTAGTAAAGTTGAAACCATTTATCCTCATTTAAAAGATGTATATTACGTAAATATATCAGATTTAGAGAGTGATTATCATATAAATAATTTAAGAGTTGATTTTGATGTATTAAGCAATGTGGATACTTATTTTAGAATAAGATTATTTGATTCAACTACCATCAAATATATAAGAGCTGATGGATCTACAGCAGAGCTTGTATTACCAACCACAGAATTAATTGAATATGAAATTGATCTAATTGATGATTGGTATTACGATGAGATAAATGATTGGTTCTATTTTAAACAAGTTACTAAAAATGAAATTGTATCTTTTATTCATGCTGGACTTGAATATAACTTAATGCCTAAAGAATATCAAATACAATTTGCTATTCAGATTGAAGCGGTTCAAGCGTACTTAGGACCTATCAATAACTGGGGTTTAAATGAACCACCATGGGGAGGAGAATGGTAATGAAAAAGAAAATATCTATCATTTTATTAAGTTTATCACTGATTCTTTTAACTATTCCCTTTTTCTTTAGTAATAAAACTTTTTCTAACAACAAAGATTGGCACCATAACTTAGACTATACTTATAAGACAGTTGACCCTGAAAACTATATATTTTATAGTGATTTAAGGCCAAATATTACTAATCAAACTAATTTTAATTTACTATTAAATGGTAAAAAAGTTATGTTTGAAACTGCAAATGATTTATATAATTGGTCGAGAGATTTAAGTTATAAAAATAATAATTTAACTACTGCAAAAAAGAATGAATTAGCAAGCCTAGATTACGTATTAGGTCAAGATATTGATTATTCTGTAATGAAGTCTCAAAGATTTATGCCAGTAGGTTATAGTATTTTAGGTGACACTTTAAAGTTTTCAGGAACTCTTGATGGAAGAGGTTTTGAAATTAAAAACTTATATTTAGTAGTTTTCGATGAATATTATTATATTGATGAAGAAGATCAATCCAAAACCCCTAGCTTTTACTTTAGTATGTTTAGTTATAATGAGGGTGAAATTAGTAATATGGGTTTAATTGATCCTATTATAGATCTTGAAAATGAGCACCCGGAGTTAAGGTTTTTCTCTTATTTAGTTGGTGAAAATAATGGATTAGTTGAAAATGTTTATGTAGAGGATACCAGAGGTGAAGCTAATGGTGGAATTAGAGCGAAGGTTTCAAAAGTAAACATTGATAATATGAAAAGTGCCTCAGGAATTATTCATACTAATACTACTAATGGGATATTAAGAAACTCATATTTTGCTGGTGAATCAGTTGTTAACCTTGCTTATGAAAATTTATTTTTCAGTGAACCTATTATTTATTTAAATAATGGTTTAATAGATAAAGTTTCATATGCAAATATTTATTTATATAGTTCAAATAATGGAAATGTTGAATCAAATTTAAAAATATCATCTAATTATTTAGATGATAATTGGAATTTTTATCAAGCCGATGGTTATCCTAAACTGTTTGGCTTAGAATTAGATAATAATAATTATATTATAAAAGATAGTTTGGATTTAGTATATTTTTCTAAATTAGTTTCATTAATTACTATTAAAAATAATATTCCATTTAGTGAATCTCATTATTTAATAACTAATGATATTAATTTAAAAGATGTAGCCAGAGGGGCATATAAAACACCTAATTTAGAGTTTAAAGGAACTTTTAAAGGTGAAGTCGATATAAATAACCAATATTCTCAAATAAATGATTTAACAATAAACACAGGAATCATTGAAGGTGATGAAGTTTATTTTGGTTTATTTTCAAAGTTTAGTGGAACCATTTCAAACTTAGCATTTTATAATGCCAAAATAACTCCGAATAAATCATTAATAGAAAATTATACAAATTCTAATTATTTTATTGGAATTATTTCCGGTAAATTGATCAATGCTGAAGCTAATAATTTATTTATTAATGGTGAGATTAATTTAGATAATACTAATGTCGGAGCATTTTCACTTGGTTCTTTAGCTGGTGAAGCAAGTGGTAATATTGAAAATATCTTATTTGATGGAAATAGTTTAATTAATGGCGGTAGTCAAAATTATGCAAACTCAAATATAAAAAATAATTTTTATATGGGTGGAATTATTGGTAAATCCGGTAATAATAAATTAAAACTTTATAATATATATAATAAAGGATCAATAACTTCATTAAACGCAACATTAAATAATTCAAATGATGTCAATTATTATTTAGGTGGAGTTATAGGCTATATAAATAACACTCAGGCAACAAAACATGAATTAGGTTTAATAAGTAATGATGGTTCTATAACGGCTAATGCGATAAATAGTAATCGAAATATTAATTATTATCTAGCAGGAGTAATTGGTTATAGTTCTGGCGCTAATTATATCTTTAATTCAAATTATGGTAAATGGATTAATAATGGATCATTTAATTATCAAAACTTAAATGTTACTAATTCATATATTGCTGGTATTTTAAATAGTAATCATAATGAAAATATTGAATTCGTTCAAATAAAAAACAATAATGATTTAATAAATAATAACAATTACCAAGCAGTATCTACTTTGGTAAACCATTTATCAAGCTCTAATCTTACTATCTCACAAGCAATCTCTATGGGTAATTATAATATTACTAATAATAAAAGTGCTGGAATAGCTATTTATTTATTAAATAACAATCCAACTTTACAACTTAATTATGTTGAAGTTTATAATAATATCACTTTTAATAATAGTATTAATTCTGAATTAAGCATTTCAGGGATTACTCTCCATGAAAATACAAATCTTTTAAACGTTGTTTATGGAGGAGACATTGACATATCAACAACAAGTGGTAGTGGCGAATTATGGGTAAGTGGATTATTAAAAGTATTAAATTCAGGATATTACATTAAAAACAGTATTAATGAAGGTGATATAAAAATCACTCATAGTTCTAGCGGAAATTTATATGTTTCAGGAATATTAAACCGAAATTTATCTGGTGATTTACATTCACAAGATAATAACATTAGACCAAAAGCAACATTAGGTTTATTAAATAGTATCAATTTAGCTGATATTGATGTTTTAACAACGACTACATCAAACTCTTTTATTGGTGGATTAGTTTCACTAATTGGTGGACCTAATGGTGGCACAATTCAAGATGCCGTTAATACCGGCAATATAACAGCAAGAAATAGTTCGAATCAAGCCTTTGCTGAATTCTCAGAAGATGATAACACTGGTGGTGTTGTTGATTCTTATAGTGGTGGAATTGTTGTTGGAGGTGTTGTTAGTACGATAACTAATGGATTATCAAGGATTTATGATACATCAAATAATGGTGAAATCATTGGTATTTCTAGAGCATTTGTAAGAAGTGGTGGTATTTTAGCGAGTGCCTTATTATATGAAATAGTTAGAGCATCTAATACAAGTATAAATATTTCTGGTATCTCAAGTAATCATTTTTCAAATATTACTAATGACAATAATAATCAATTTATTAGTAACGCGATAGTATCAAATGGGATTAATTATGGTGATGTACAAGCAGCTACTCAGTTAGTTGCATCTTATTCATCAAATAATAACACCGCTACTGAAGAGCGGCCAGGAATTAATGCCTCAGCTGGTGGAGTAATTGGTTATGGACTAACGATTATGAAAAATATGATAAACCACGGAAACATATCATCTACCGATGTTGCGGGAGGCGTTGTTGGAGCAACAATGGCTTATGCTTCAGCATCAGGAGCAACGGTTACAGTTAACATTAATACAGCAATTAATTATGGATCAATAAGAGCAATCAATAATTCTAATTATAATACTGTCTATAATAATAAAAAAGCAACTAACAACGAATTTTATCCGGTTAATTCAACATGGATAACCCCAAATCTTAATCGAACTACCCTAAGAAGAACACCCGCTCAAAAAAGAGGCTTTGGTGGTGTTTTTGGACGACTACAAAGAGCCAGAAGTAGATATATGAGTTCAGATGGAGTTAATGGTAGTTTTGACTTTGTTGTAAATATGGATCCTAATGTTGATTTAATTGGGCGCCTTGACCAAGTTCAAAATTATACAAGTTCATTAAATTATTTTATTTTTATTAATGCTAAATACTATTCAGCTAAAACAGATGATAATACACAAACTGTTTTCACAGGTGAATTTAGAAATGGCATAAATAATCAAATTGAAATTGAAGGGGCTAGTGGTAGTTATGTATATAGTAATTATCGCAGAACAGGGTCATTATTTAATTATTCTTATTATAGAGATGTTACAATAAACATAAATACAGCAACATCTATTAAAGAAATGTTTACTGGTACTTTACATCAAGGCGGTAAAAATAAAATTGATAACTATATATCAAATCTAACGCACTCAGCTCCTGTTTCTTACTTTTTTTCTGATCAATCGATTACAAGAGCTCAATTTAATGCTAATGTTCAAAGTGAAAACTTTTCAAATTTAAATACCACGATTGATTTAGGTTCTTATCAATCTGGAACAATTTCCAAAAATGTTCCTGTTATTACTGAAAATGAACAACAAGCAACCGATGATGTTTTCTATGTATATGACGATGATTTTGAAATGCGTAAAGATACGACCTTGTTAGATAATGGTGAGCCAATTACATCATATATTTATTATGCTCCTCACTCATTATTAGCTCCCCATTTTAAACAAACTAGACCAAATGGGATGTATGTATTATCTAGTTCAAGTGGGTCAAACTATGGTTCTGTTTTACCTAAAAACTTTGACTTAGTTATTCTTAAGAAAATGGGTAATGATAATGTACCTAATAATTTAGATTATAACAATGTTTCCTCGAATTATTTAGTTGATGATTATGACCCATCATTTAATTTATTATTAAATGAGTATAAAGATTTATATCAAACGGAATTCAACGAAAAATCGGCTTTATTAAAGGATAATCAATCTATTAATATGAAAGATAATAATTATAATACTAATTTATTTTATTATAATATTTCATTTGTTGGATATGAAATTATTTTTAAAGTTAATCAAAACTTAATTAATCAAAACTCTAGTTTTACTTTTGATTTTGAAATATTAAATGCAGTTTTACCGGAAGGAGCTTTAATTGCTAAAGATAATGCAGATCAAAGTGATTTAGAAAACTTTAGAAATAATAATCCTAGTAGTTTGGTCGCGACTAACACATTAGCACCAGACCTAAGTTATTATGTTAGTAACCGAAATAACATTTTAGGACAAACAATTACAGTAGGTACCTTTACTTCTTATTCAGAAGCAGCAATTAATAATGCTAACTTTATCTCATTATATAAAACTGAATATACTGTTAAATTAGAAATTGAAAACATAAACCGAACCAAACCATCTTTATATCGAGTTAGTTTAGATAATAATGCCTTTACGCAATCAATTGGTGGGACTCATACAATTACTGAAAATATTGGTTTAGAGTTTAGAGAAAATAGTACAAATATTAATCAACATTTATTACAAAATGGTTTTATTATTAATGATTATATCCAACTTTATTATACCGAAGGTGGAATCAGTGAATTAGTAGATAAAAGTTATTATCAAATTATAAGTATTCCTAAAAATGGTAGAGATTTTCAAACAAGAATTCATTTATCTAATAATCTAAGACATGGCAATTATCAAATAAGATATAAATTCTTTGAAAATGATACATATAGTAATTTAAATATTAATTATACACCTAATAGGATTTATGACTTTTTAGAATTCAAACCTTTTACTAGTCAAACCTTTGATGGAACAACGGCTGATTATATGTTTGATTATGATTTATTAGCTAACATAGATAATGATTTATTTAATCGTGAGATAAATTCAAATGTTCCTATTTATAATAAAGATTATTATAATTATGATATTTACTTTTTAGAAAACTTTATTATGTCCGACTTCTTTGAATTTGATACTATAAATCATTCATTGTCTACCGATCAAAATGGTTATATAACTCATGAATTTGAATTTAGATTAAATAATAGTCTTGTAACAACTAAATATGTTAAGGAAAGAGAATTAGCTCCAATTTATTATAAAGATGGAAGTAGTATTCCTTTTACTTTTGATCAAACATTAAATACTAATGTCACGACAACAACCGCAAAAAGAGAAGCCATAACAACCATTTTCACGGTTGATTATCGTTTGGATAATGCCTTTTATAATCCCAATGATTTTGAAATTACTTATAAACTTAATAATGTAGAATATAGTGACGATGATTATTCATTTGAAACATTTAATAATAACTTAAACATTTATTTAACAAATGAAGCTCCTCCTGGTGAATATACAATTGAAATTACTTATTTAAGGGACTCATATATTGTAAATGCTGGTCTTATTACGGTGACTAAGTTAGAGGGTACAAGTGGTTATTTAAGTAACATCAAATTTTCAAGATTTGTTGTTGGTAATGAGTATTCAAACCTTAATGTAGTTGGTAGTGATAATAGTGATGCTAGTATTGATTCTAATTATAATATGAATATTTATTATAATGGGATTGACTATAATGATTCTGACCGTGATTCAAAGAAATATTTTAGAATTGATGGTACAGTTGCCAGAATACCACTAAATGATTATTCGCCAGTTGATATAGTTGATTTTCTACCAATTGGATCTAAAATTAAAAGAAAAACATATGATGAATTTGGCAATCCGGTTTGGAGTGAGTTAGTTGATAAAAATAATACTGAATCAGAAATAGCAGCGGCCTTAAACACTGATTTTACTATAGATCCTAAAACTGGTGAATGGACCGGTGAATTAGTTTATATTGAATATATGGTCGTTCCTGAAAATGAATTGTATAAAGATACTAATGATCAAAACGGCATTACTTATTTTATCTCAGTTGTTGACGTAGATTTTACATTTTTAGCAATCTTTAATTATTGGTTTGACGATGGGACTTCAGTAAAAAGAATTGAAAATGAAACAAGTTTAAATGAAAAAATATTCGTTTTGAATATTTATAATTATTTAGTGGAGTCTAATAATGTATTATTAGATGATGAGACCATTTATGAACTAAATGAGTTTGATCAAATCAATTTTGATAAAATCAATAAAATAGAATCAAAAGTTAGTATGTTTTATTATATAAATGATGAAACTAAAGATGATTATATTTATCAGTTAGGAAATAACTTAAGTGGTTATTACCACTTTAAGTTATCCCTGCCTAAGAATTATTCTTATAGAATATATTTAAATGACTATAATGAAGAAGAAAACTTATTGCCTACTTTCAATTCTAAAATAGAAGGATATCCAGGATATTTTTATTACATTAATACTAGTTCAATTACACGAACTAGATACTTTCATGTAGTTGTTAAAGAGACAATTGATAGTGATGATTTATGGGGATTAAATGATTATAATAATACATGGTCGAATAATTAAAATAAATATTTACCATAAAAAAAGGTGATTTTAATCACCTTTTAAAATGCTGGAATTGCAGCCCATCCATATTCTTGGGTAATATAATCTTTCACTAAATCACTAGTTAAGTGATTTATTAAAGATAATATTTTAGGATTATCTAACATATCTTCTCTAACAACCATAGAGATAGCATATGTTTTAGTTAAATCATTTAATGTTTCTTTAAATAAAAATTCACTATCATCTGTTAAGCCTATTTGTAAGTGAGCATAACTAGGATACATAACAGCAAGCCTTTTACCATTATCTTTATATGCAAGTGGGGTTGTCATTAGAGTTTCTAATTTAAAGTTTAAATTTTTAGGATTATCGGTAATATCATCTAAGGTTGCATCAAATGTTTTTCCGTTTAAAGTAATTAAATTAGCACTTTCAAGAAGCATTAAGGCTCTTGGTAAGTTAACAACATCCTCAGGTAGGTAGATGGTTTCATTATTAGGTATTTCATCAAGCGATTTAAAAACATTTGAATAAATTGCAAAAATCGAATGATAAATTGGAGTAGCTACTACGAGGTTTGCTTGGTTTGACTGATTAAAGAAGTTCATAAAATGTTCGTGCTGGATTAAATTAGCATCAATTTCTTTTTGAAATAGTGGAGTATTTAAAACATTATAATCCATATGTACTAATTTCACATTATATCCGTCTTCTTTAATTTTAGGAGTAATTAACTCCATTAACTCAGGCATTGGATAAAAATCAACGCCTACTTTTAAGGTGTTTTCATCTTCGCTACAACTACTTAATAAAATAAGTAGCAAAAAGATAAATAAATTAACAATTTTTTTCATTGAGTGACTTCCTTTTTGTTTAATTTTTTGGCAAGAAGATTGCCGGTAATTTGAATAACTTGAACTAATAATATCATAACAATCACTGATAACCACATAATATTTTTACCAACTGGTGAATAATATCCAACTTGAATAGCAGTATAACCTAAACCACCACCACCGATAATATATAAGACTGTAGAATAAGCTAGTAAACTAACTAAAGTATTGGTAATTGCGAGAATTAATGATGATCTTGCTTCAACTAAAATAAAGTTAGTTACTAACTTTATTTTAGTTGCATTTAAAATATAAGCTAAATCATAAATAAATGGATTTAAATCAATTAAAGTTTGTTCAACTAATCTTGTAAAGGTTGAAATTCCAATGATACTTAAAGAAATAATTGAAGGAAGATAACCAATACTTGTTTTAAATAAATAATATGAGATTGGTGTAATTAAAATCATAATTAAAATAAAGGGTATGGATCTAATTATACTAATAAATCCTGAAAGGATTTTAATAAAAATGTTTCCTTTTTTATTTAAAGTAATAATAAGCCCAAAGATAAAACCAATAGGAATTGAAATAAGACTACTAATTAATAAAAGATTTAAGGTTTCTAATAAAGCAATTAAAACCTTTGAAACAATTAATGGGCTAAACATTATTACTACTCCAGTTTAAATCATTTTCATTAAAACTATTTAAGTCAGGATTAACCTTACCGTATTTTGATACCTTTCCTTTTTCTAAGATTAAAGCTTTATTACATAAGTATTTTATAACTCTAATATCATGAGAAATAATAATAGTTGTTAAATTATACTTATTTGAAGCCATTTTAATTAAATTAAGAACCTCTAAAGTAGTTTCATCATCTAATTGACTAGTGGGCTCATCACATAATAATATTTTAGGGTTATTAATTAAAGCCCTTAAAATAGAAACTCTTTGAGCTTCACCACCTGATAAGGTGTTAGGGTATTTATCTTTTAAGTCTTTCATTTGAGTTAATTCTAATAACTCTAATGCCTTTTGATGACGGGATCTTTTATCAATCTTTCGTAATTTTAAAGGTAGTGAAATATTATCAATGACAGTTAAATTATTTAAAAGAGAAAATTCTTGAAAAACATAACCAAAATCATTTAAATATTTTTTATTTAAAGATAAATTACTTTTATCGATTAAATTATTAAATAAATATAGATTACCTGATGTTGGGAAACTTCTTAATGATAATAACTTTAAAAGAGTTGTCTTACCAGCTCCACTGGCGCCTAATATACCAAAAGTATCTCCTTTTTCAATTTTTAAAGAGATATCATTTAAAATGGTTTGGTTATTTATTTTATGAGTAATATTTTCTAACTTTATCATTTAATCACCATAATAATTATATATGATAAATATTAAATATTAAGTGATAAGCATTTTAACTAACAAAAAGCGAGTATTAAACTCGCTTTCATCTAGATTATTTTAATATATTATCTATTTCTTTTAATTCACCTGATGTAAAATTTAGCTTATCAATAACTTTTAAATTTTCTTCTAATTGACTTATTTTAGAAGTTGAAATTAATGAAGAAGTCATTAAAGGATTTCTTAAGACCCAAGATAATGCCATTTGGGCGATACTTTGGTTTCTTTTTTGAGCTATTTTATCTAATTGTTTTAATTTATCTTTTAGCTCATCAGTAATATCATCTTCTTTTAACCAAAAAGAAGATTTTTTATAAACTCTCGCATCTTTAGGAATTTTTCCAATATACTTATTGGTTAACATTCCTTGGGATAATGCGCTATAACAAATTACACCACCGCCAAAACTGTTTTGAAGATTTAAAATATCATCTTCTTCAAGTTTTCGATTTAACATCGAATAACTGTTTTGTAAAATAACAAACGGTACTTTTAATTCTTTTAAGATTTTCTCAGCTTCCTTTAACTCTTTAGGATTATAATTTGAAAGACCAATATATAATGCTTTACCAGATAAAACAATATCTCTTAGGGCAAGCATTGTTTCATAAAGATTTGTTTCAGGATCATAACGGTGGTGATAAAAGATATCTACATAACTTAAATTTAATCTTTTTAATGATTGATCTAAAGAGGAAATTAAATATTTTCTAGAACCACCATCTTGATAGGGACCATCAAGCATTTTATATCCAGCTTTAGTTGAGATAATTAATTCATCACGGTAAGGACTTAAATCATTTTTCATTATTTTGCCAAATAATTCTTCGGCATGCCCTGGGGGTGGGCCGTAGTTATTGGCTAAATCAAAATGAGTAATTCCATTATCAAAAGCTTTAAGAATCATTTCCCGGGCTTTATTATAATCATTATCAATGCCAAAGTTTTGCCAAAGGCCAAAGGATAAGACCGGTAATTTTAATCCACTATTACCTAATCTTCTATAAATCATCTTTTGATAACGGTCTTTATTTGGAACATACATATTAAAACCTCCTTTTAGTTTTTAACTAAATTTATAATTTCTAAAACAACTTCAAGTGATTTAATAAATTCATTAATATTTAAATACTCTAACCTACCGTGAAAGTTATATCCACCAGTTCCAAGATTTGGACAAATTAAACCGCCATAAGTTAATCTTGCTCCATCAGTTCCACCTCTAATAGGTTCACTAATTGGTTTTAGTCCTACATTTACAATAGCTTTTTTAGCAATTTCTATCACTTCTGGATGATCTTTAATTATTTCATTCATATTTAAATATGATTCAGTAATTAATAAATCAACAGCATTATATTTATACTTATCATTTAAATAATCTTTAATTTTATTAAATTCGTTTTCTTGATCCTTAAATAACTTATAGTCATGATTTCTAATAATATAAGTAGCATTAGTTTCTTCAACCGAACCCTTAATACCAACTAAATGGTTAAATCCTTCATATCCTGAAGTATTACTAGGATCTAAAAACTTAGGAAGCATTTGATGAAATTCATGAAATAAATGGACTGAATTGATTAGTTTATTTTTAGCACTTCCCGGATGAATGGAAACTCCTTTAAAAGTAACTTTAGCAGTTGAGGCGTTAAAGTTTTCATATTCAATGCTTCCTGCCTTCCCGCCATCAACAGTATAGGCGAAGTCAGCTTTAAAGTAATCATAATTAAAATGATCAGCCCCTCTACCGATTTCTTCATCAGGAGTAAAACAAATATAAATATCACCGTGTTTAATGTCTTCGTTTGAAGTTAGTATTTTAGCCATTTCCATAATAATTGAAACCCCAGCTTTATTATCAGCTCCTAATAATGTATTACCATCTGTGGTAATTAAGTCATCACCCATCATATCTTTTAAATCACTAAACTCATTAGGATCTAAACTATAGCGGTCGTTTAACTTAATTGTTTTTCCATCATAATTATTAATAATTTTAGGTGATACATTTAAACCTGGCGCATCACTTGATGTATCAACATGAGCTATAAAGCCAATGCTTTTAACTTTTTTATTGATATTGCTATTTATTTTAGTATAAACATATCCTTTATCATCTAAATAAGCATCTAATCCAAATTCTTTTAATTCATCAACTAATAGTCGACTTAAATTAAGTTGACTATTAGTCGATGGTGTTTTATGACTATTTGGATCAGATGTCGTCTCAATTTTTGCATATCTTATAAATCTATCTATTAATGTTTGCATAATAACCTCTTTTCATAAATTTATTATACAAAATATTTATGTTTTATACAAAGATTTTATTCTATTATTGATAAAGTTAACTTTTTCCTTGCTTTTTATCAATTTATTTAATATAATTAATTATAAAATTAATATTATTAATAAAAAAGGAGATAAAAATGAATAAAATTAATCAAGTAATAACCAAATGTCCGGTTTGTAGTGATGATTTAATTATTACTGAGTTAAGTTGTTTAAATTGTGAAACTAAAATTAATGGTAAATTTAGATTTTCTAAATTTAATTATATCGATCCTGAAGTATTATATTTTATGGAAATATTTATTAAAAACAGAGGTAGCATTAAACAAGTGGAAAAAGAAATGGATATTAGTTATCCAACTGTTAATAAATATTTAAATGAAGCGATTCATGCTTTAGGTTATAAAGTAAATGATTCAGAAGACATTTTTAAAGAAGACATAAAATTAGAAGAAAGTATTATCGATAAAATTAAAAAAGGTGTTTTAACTGTCGATGATGCGATAAAGAAAATTAAGGGAGAAAAATAATGGATTTAAGAAATGAAATAGAAAAAGTGTTATTACTATATAAAGAAGATGAAATATCTTTAAATGATGCTTTAGAATTAATTTATGCATTAAAGGGAAGTGAACCAAAAAAGACTAATAGAAATAATTTTAAACATTTAAAAATATTAATTGATGACCGTGGTAAAGATAAAGTTAATTTAAAAATCCCCCTAGAATTTATAAAATTATTAAAGTTAGGTAGGTTTGCGAATGTTGATTTAAGTAAATACGGGATTGATGTTGATGATTTAATTAAATCAATTAATGAAGGGTTAGCGGGTGAATTAATTAATGTTGAAACAGATGATGGAGAAAAGGTATTAATTGTGGTTGAATAAGAAAATATATTAACGAGATAATTATTATTTACTAATTTCAAACTAAAAACTTAAATTTTTGATAAAATGTACTTTGAGGGAGAATTATGATACTACTTAAAAACTTTAGACATTATTACATTAAATATGGAATTGCATATGTTCTAGGACTTTCATTATTAGTTTTAGTTGATTATTTTCAACTTGAAATTCCTAGAACACTAAATGCAATTATCACCGGGGTTGATAAGGGTGAATTTGTAACAACAGGGGATTTTATGCCCCTTATTACTTATATAATCACCTTAGTATTAACCATTGCCTTAGGAAGGTTTTTATGGCGTTTCTTACTTTTAGGAAGTAGCCGTAAAATAGAGACAGATATTAGACTACATATGTTAACCCATGCAACAACTTTATCTCAAGATTTTTATGGTGATGAAAATATTGGTGGATTAATGAGTTATTTTATTAATGATTTAAACGCAATTAGAGAAATATATGGTTTTGGATTATTAATGTTAGTTGATGGTCTTACTTTAGGAATAATGGTTTTAATTAGAATGTTTGGTTTAAATTATTTAATGACCTTATACGCTTTTATTCCAATTTTATTAATGGCTATTTTAGTGTTTATTTTAAATAAGAAAATGGAATATAAATTTAAAGAACGTCAAGAATCATTTCAATCAATGAGTCATTTTACTCAAGAATCACTGACAGGTATTAGTGTCATTAAAGCTTATGTTAGAGAAATAAAAGAATCATTTACTTTTAAAAAAAGAGCTGATGATGTTAAAGACAAAACTATGGCTCATGTTAAGTATGTAGTTTTGGTTAATATTATAGTTGAAACGATGATTAGTTTAGTTGTATTATCTATTTTAGTATATAGTTCATTTTTAATTGCTAAAAGTGAATTAGATGCTGGTGATTTAACTGAGTATATTACTTATTTCTTTACATTACTATGGCCAGTTACAGCGATTGCGATGTTTTTAAATTTAAATGGACAAGCTCAAGCATCAGCTAAAAGAATTTATAAATTTTTAGAAACTAAACCTACGATAAAAGATCATGAAAATGTTATTAAAGATCCTAATTTAACTGGTGAAATAACCTTAAATGATTTAACCTTTAAATATAAAGATAATAAAGAACCAACCCTAAAAGATATTTCATTAACAATTAAAAGCGGTGAGATGGTTGGTATTTTAGGTAAAACTGGAAGTGGGAAGTCAACATTAGTTGAGTTATTATTACATGTTTATAGCGTTAAACCTGGAATGATTTTCTTTGATGAATATGATATTAGAAATATATCAATTCATGGCTTAAGAAAACATATCGGCTATGTACCTCAAGATAACTTTTTATATAGTGATACAATAAAAAATAATATCGGATTTGGTTTAGAAGAAATAGATGATAATTATTTAGAAGAAATTGCGAAGCTTTCTGATATCCATGATAATGTAATAGAGTTTAAAGAACAATATGATACTATCTTAGGTGAAAGAGGAACGACTGTTTCTGGAGGCCAGAAACAAAGAATCTCTATCGCAAGAGCTCTTGCCCTTGATCCTACAATTTTAATTTTAGATGATAGTGTTTCTGCTGTTGACTACGATACCGAAGAAAAGATTATTAATAATTTAAGAAATATTCGTAAAAATAAAACGACTATTATTATTGCTCATAGAATTTCAACCGTTAAAAAATTAGATAAAATTATTTTATTAGAAGATGGTAAAGTAATTGGTTTTGATAGTCATGATAATTTATTAAAAGATAATATTGAATATCAAAAGATGGTTAAACTCCAAGAATTAAAAACTTTAGTGGGAGAAGAAATCTAATGAGAGAAATAGAACAATTTGAACGTAAAGTAAGTGACTTTACCTTAATTAAAAGACTATTAAAATATTTGATTCCGCACCGTGGTAAGTTTGTGGTTGCTTTTATTTTAATGACAATTACAACCCTCGCTAATTTAGTAATGCCACTTGCGATTGGATTTTCAATTGATTATATGTCTAATGATTCATATAGCTTTAATGATAAAATGTTTATCTTATTTTTAGGGGCAGCAACTATTTTACTTATTATGTTAATATCTGTTGTAATTAGTTATTACCAAAGTATTATTTTACAAAATATTGGACAAGAAGTAACAAACACTATTAGAAAAGAAGTATATGATCATATCCAAACCTTATCTCAAGGACAATTAAACTTAATTCCAGTTGGTAGGTTAGTTACTAGAATAACAAATGACCCAGATAGTATTTCTAATATGTTTACTAATACAATTGTTAACTTAGTAAAAAATATTTTATTAATTATTGGAATCGGGGTTATTTTATTTGTTATCGAATGGAAAATGGCACTGATTGCCTACCTATTTTTACCAGTTATTTTTGTTTTATCATACTTTTTTAGAAAATATGCCAGAAAAACATACCGGGTAGTTAGAAATAATATTACTAGTATTAATAGTTATTTATCGGAAAATTTATCAGGAATGAAAATTACCCAAGTTTTCAATCAAGAAGATAAAAAGATTGATGAATTTAAAGAAATAAATAATAAATTAAGAAAAAGTTATTTAAAAGAAATTAATATCTTTGGGATTTACCGACCTTTAGTTTGGTTAGTCGCTACTTTAGCAACCGTATTAACAATCTATATCGGCATGCAAAGTATTTTTGCCGGACTTTTAACAATTGGATTATTTGTTTCATTTTATACATATGTTGGCCAATTTTTCCAACCGATTCAACAAATTGCGGAACAATTTAACAGTTTACAAAATGGTTTTTCAAGTGCAGAGAAAATATTTGAAGTTCTTGATACTAAACCTTCAATTACTGATAAAGAAGATGCAATTGAATTAGAAGAATTTACCGGAGAAATTGAATTTAAAAATGTTTGGTTTCAATATATTCCTGATGAATGGGTTTTAAAAGATATTTCATTTAAAGTAAACCCAAATGAAACGGTTGCTTTTGTAGGAGCAACCGGTTCAGGTAAAACAACTATTCTTCAATTAATTGTTAGAAATTATGAAGTTCAAAAAGGTGAAATCCTAATTGATGGAATCAATATTAATGATATTAAAAGATCATCACTTAGAAAACATGTCGGTCAAATGCTGCAAGATGTCTTTTTATTCTCGGGAACAATTAAAGATAATATTACTTTAAATGATGAAACAATTACTGATAAATCAATTAGTGAAGCGGTTGATTATATTGGACTTGATTATTTATTAAAAAGACTACCAGAAGGAATTATGCATGAAGTAAAAGAGCGTGGTGGCAATTTCTCAGCAGGAGAGAGACAATTAATCTCATTTGCGAGAGCTGTTGTCTATAATCCTAGTTTAATGATTCTTGATGAAGCGACCGCTAATATTGATTCAGAAGCTGAGGCAATCATCCAAGAATCACTAAAGAAGATGATGAATATTTCAACGATGTTAATCGTTGCTCACCGGCTATCAACAATTCAAGATAGTGATAAAATAATTGTCATGAGTAAGGGTGAGATTATTGAAGAAGGAAATCACCAAGACTTATTAAGAAATAAAGGTCATTATTACCATTTATATCAATTACAATACGAAAATTAAAAAAAGGAAAAAAACATTATGCTAAAAAAGTTAGAACTAGAAAAATTATTACAGGTAGGATTAGAAACCGGTGCTGATTTTTCAGAAATATTTTTAGAAGATACTTTGTCAAGAAATATTAGAGTTAACAATGGAGAGGTTACTAATATTTCTGAAGGTAATTTATACGGTGTTGGGGTTAGATTATTAAAAGGAATTGATGAAGTATATGGATACACTAATGATGTATCATATGAATCAATTTATAATTTAATGGTTAACTTAAGAGCATCATTTAACGCATCCCCTAACAAAGTAACCCCACTAGGAGATAAAAAACCTTATGTTTCAAACATTAAAATTCCTCATGATAAATTAACCTCGAAAGAAAAAAGCCAAACCTTAATTAAATTATCAAACATTATGAAAGAATATGATCCTAAAATTGTTCAATCAACTACCGCATTAGTTGAGTGGACTCAAAACATATTAGTTTGTAACTCAAAAGGAATCTATCAAGATGACAAAAGAGTTTATACT
>JBBACV010000008.1:0-19204 GCA_041656835.1 Acholeplasmataceae bacterium
TAAATGGGTGGGGTATCTTGATTAACTAATTTTTCAATTGATACCTCATCCAATTCATTTGGATAATCTTTTAATAAATTTTCAAATGAACTGATATGTATGATTTCTTTTTTAGTTGAAACAACAGGATAACATAAAATTCCTGATTTAAAAAATTTCGGATATTTAGTTAATAATAAACCAGCTAAATGACCACCGGCACTAAAGCCCATAATATGAATATCACTAACTAACTCATCATTTTTTAAAGTCATAATATGATTTATGGCATCATCTAAAATAAGTGGATATTTATAATGGGTTTCTCGGTAATAAAAAATGGCCTGATGAAAACCAATTTTTATAAACTCACCAGAAATAGGTTCTGCTTCTCTTTCTGAGGTTACATGATAACCTCCTCCAGGTAAGATTAATAAAAGTGGTCTTTTTTTATTATCGTAATAATTAATTTTTAAATAATTTTCTCTTTTTTCCATATAATGATTATATCATTATTTAGATTAAATATTTATTAATTATTAATCTTTTTTAAAAATTCTGTTATTGGTTGATTACCCATTAATTCTTTAGTTTCATTAATTAAGATTTTAGGAACACCAGAAACATTATATTTAGTTCCAACATCCATGTTACTTTGAACTTCATATACTTCACTTGTAATATTTTTATTTAACTTTGATAATCTTAATGCGTTAATTGCAGCTCCCGGGCAATGAGGACATGAGGTTGTTACAAAGACTTTAATATTAGTTGGTTCTTTAATACTTTGAATTTCTTTTAACGTTTTTTCATCATATAAAGGATTGGCATTACTAGCATCAACTAAAGTAGTTAATAAAGTATTAATTTCATGGCCTAGTGGTACACCATAAAAGGCACCATTAACTTTTTCATTGTCATTATAAATAACATACGATAACGATCTATTTATATTATATTCTTTCGCAAGTTCTAAATTATCTTGGTAATTATAGTGAGTGAAATTTATTTTATTGTTTAATTCTTTTAATTCATTAAATAATTTTAAAGTTATTTCACTACCTTCATTATTTTCTTCATGAAAAAAAGTTATATTAACCTTATCTTTCATAATACTTAACATTTCTTTAATTTGTTTTTGATTTTCATCATTTAATAATCTTTCCATTTTATTCTCCTTTTATTTTATATTCTTATTTATTTCAAGGGCAGCAATCGCTCCCCCACTTATAGCTGTAATTACTTGTTTATACTTATTGTTAGTAACATCACCAATTGCATATAAACCCTTTAACGATGTTTGTTGATTATTATCAACAACCACTTCGTTAAACTCATTTAAATCAACTAAATCTTTGACTAACTTACTATTAGGGGTAATTCCTATTTCAATAAATAAACCATCGATATTAATATCTTTAATCTTGTCATTAGATATTACTTCGACTTTCTTTAAAGCTTCATCACCAATAATTTTAGATATAGTACTATTTAAATCATAAGTAATATTTTTAGTATTAATAACTTGGTCAATTAATAATTTATCACCAGTAAATTTATTTAAATTTTGAATTATATGAACTTTATTTACATACTTTGATAAATCAAGGGCCGCTTCTAAAGCACTATTTCCCCCACCAACAACAATAACATCTCGCCCTTTATAAAAAGCTCCATCACAAATAACACAATATGAAACTCCTTTACCGGTTAACTCAAGTTCACCGGGAACATTAAGTTTTCTTGGGTTACCACCAGTTGATAGAATAACTGATTTAGAATTAATAATCTTTTCGTTAGATAATTTAATCTTAAAGAAAGAATTTTCTTTTTTTAAACTTAAGACTTCATGATTAATTAATTTATCAATCTTAAAATTATTTAAATGTTCATAAAAATGATTACTTAAAGCTTCGCCACTAATATTATAAAATCCAAGATAATTATCAATAATATTAGTATTTAATAATTGACCACCAATATCTTTTGAAACGATTAAAGTACTTAATCCATTTCTAGCAGCATAAATTGCCGCATTCATTCCACCAGGTCCAGCACCTATAATTACTAAATCATATTTATCTTTAATAACAACCTCTGGTTTTAAGATATTTTGATCAAGTGTAATCCCAAACATCTTTTGACCTCCCTTGATATTTCATTTATTTTCAAGTATAATTATACCATAGGGGGTATATTATTTAATTAATATACTTCAAATATGTTAAAAGATGAGGAATCAAAAATGAAATGTAGTGTTGCAGTAATTAACAGAATTAAAAGAGCCCAAGGACAAATGAACGGGGTATTAAAAATGATTGATGAAAACAGGGGATGTGATGAGTTAACGGTTCAATTAAAAGCTATTTTAAATTCCATAAAAAAAACCATCACTTTACTGACGGTTGAGAATTTAAGCAATAACGTAAAAGATAAATACGATATTGATTTAAATGATTTTAAAAATGAAATTAATTTAATTTTAAATAGATAGTTTTAATATTTATTATTTAAAATAATATCAATCATATGACTTAAAGCATCTTTATTATGATGGTTAACAATAAAGTTAGCTTCATCTAATAATTGTTGATGATCATTTTTAGGAGCAAAACTATAATCAGATTGTTGAATCATTTTTAAATCATTAATATAATCACCAATCGTGAAAAGTTGATAATTATCAATATTTGATAATTTAATCGCTTTTTTGATGCCGTTAATTTTATCAGTTTCTTTGTTAACAACTTCTAAATAAACTCTTGATGAAGGTACAATTGAGATTTTATCGATATTTTTAAAGTTATTAAGATCATTAAATACTTCATCAAAATTATTGTTAACAATTATAAAAGCAAACTTATTTATTTTTAAAGTCTTTAATCTTTCTTCACTTACTACGGTTAAGTAGTTAGGGATTTTTAAATTGTTATTTAATTTTATTGTATATGATTTAGTTTTAGTCGAAAAAGCGGGAATCGCGTTTTCATTTTTTTTCAAATACTCTATAACTTCTTTAATGAAATCCGAGTTAATAATATCTTCATATAAAATAGTTTGATTTTTAAAATCAAAGATAACAGAACCATTTGATAACACTAATGGCAAATTAAATAGTTTTGGATATTTTTGATAAATTCTTTTAATTGATTCAGGGTTTCTTCCGGTTGCTAGTGAAAAATAATTACCAGCTTTAAGCCATTTTAAAATGGCTTTTTGATTTTTCTTGGTAATATATGATTCAGGTTTAGTATTATTTAATAAGGTTCCATCTAAGTCAGTATAAATTATTTTTTTCATATCTTATAAAAAAATGGATATAAAATCCATTTTTAATTTAATAGCCCTTCTAAACTTTCTAATTCTAATAAGTCATTATAAAAATTAAACATCTTTAAAGCAAAGTTATCTTCTTCACCAAAAGTTAAATGACTAATAATTTCATTATCATATAAAGCTAAAACAAGGGGAAATGAGCTTAAAACTATATCTTCATCATCGTAGTGTTTAGTAATACTTTCCAATGTTTTATCTTCTTTAAATTTAGGTAATTCAAAGTAATATAGTTTTACCTTATTATCTAGATTAGTATAAAGTTCTGATTGATCAATTTTAGGATCAGTTTTATCAGTTCCATAAAGTCTTGCATAAACATTAGGAACTACTTTTACTGATACTTCATCATTTGGAGTGCCGATAAAAATTATTGATAGTTGTTTATCACTTTTACCGATAGAATACATCCCTTTTTTAATTCCAAACCATGAATCATTTAAATTATCTATCAATATATAATTATTATTCATTGGTAATTTTTTCTGGAAATTTTGATCTTGTGTTCTAGATAAATATGAATTATAAAAATTTTCTTTGGCTGTAGGTCTTAAAGCAATTATTAAGACTGCTATTAGTACAACAAGAAGTCCGATAACGGTATATGTTAATGGGTGTACTCTTGTTTCGATTGCTTGATATTTTTTTGCCATTTTATTAAACTCCTTTTACATTCGCGATTATAATTATAACATGAAAAAAATGTTTATTCAATGTAATTTAAGATATCTTCTTTTAAGTTGGGATTAAAAACATTATTTTTAATCATTGCTATTTCAAATTTATATGGTGGTAGTTTTTCTACATAAGGTGTTTCTAATATTTTAGGGATATTTTTAAATTTATCAAAGTAAATAATTTCACTTAAAGTTTCATAACCTATATGACCAAAACCAATGTTTTCATGACGGTCTTTTCTAGCACCTACTTCATTTTTAGAATCATTTACATGAACAACTGATATTTTATTAATACCAACTATTTGGTCAAATTCATTAATTACTTTTTTAAAATTGTTTTTAATATCATAGCCGGCATCATGAACGTGACAAGTGTCAAAACAAACAGATACTCTTTCTTTATGATGGACTAAATCAATAATTTCTTTTAATTCATTAAATGATCTTCCAACTTCATTACCTTTTCCTGCCATTGTTTCAAGAGCAATCCTCACATTCATACCTTCGGTATTTTTTATAACCTTATTAACTCCCTCGGCAATCCATTTGATTGCCTGGGGACGGTCAAGACCGACAGCTGAGCCTGGATGTAGAACCATTTGAGTTACTCCCATTTCATGAGTTCTTTTGATTTCACTAGTTAAAAATGATATAGCGAATTCTCTTTTTTCAAGACTTGGATTGGCAAGATTAATAATATATGGGGCATGAACAACGACATTATTAATATTAAAATTGTTTTCTTTCATAAAACTTTTGGCTTCAGTTATTTTCATTTCACTTAAATCTTTTCTTCGAGTATTTTGTGGAGCTCCTGTGTAGACCATCATGGCGTTAGCACCATATTCTAAAGCTTCTTTAACACTCCCTAAATACATTTCATCACCTTTTAGACTAACGTGGCTTCCTAAGACTAGCATTTCTATACCTCTTTTTTCTAATTTTTTTTATTTCTTCTTTAACTAATTTTTGATGTTTCTTTTTATAACCTGGTTTAACTTTTGTTGGTTTGGGGACACTTTTAATTGCTGCTGCAATTTGTTTATCATATTTATATTTTCTTTTGATAACTTTTTTAATCCCATTTTTAGTTATCGTTACTTTGGTAAAGTCAATTCCCATATCGATTAATTTGTCTATTTTACGAGAATCATTATTTTCATAAATTAAGTATACTTCACCTTTTTTACCCATTCTTCCGGTCCTACCACTTCGGTGAGTAAAGTATTCTAATTTATAAGGTAGGTCATAATTAATAATATGACTACTTTCAAAATCAATTCCTCTAGCTAAAAGATCACTTGTTACGATATATTGATATTTTAGATTATGAATATCATTAAGAAGTCTTCTTCTTGTTTTTAAGTTATGTTTTGATGAATAACTAATGACGTTATAGTTATGATTTAGTAAGTATTCATAAACTAAATTAATATCTTCATTTTTACTAACAAAGATTAATCCTAAAAAAGGATTAAGATTTGTTAATAAATTATCAAGTGTTTCTAATTTATTTAAATGATTTTCAACTAAATAATAATCGATATCTAAAATAGATTCTTTGGTTGTATCAATATTTATAAAAGAACCAAAATATTTTTTAATAAAGGGATTCATTATTTCATTTAACGATGCTGAATATAGTAAGAATTTACTATTTGATAGTTTTTCAACAAAGGGATCAATTAGTTTAATAAAGCTATCGTCAAATAACATGTCCGCTTCATCTAAAACAAAATACTTAATTTGGTTTAAGTTAATTACATTATATTTAAAGGTTAGATCAATTAATTTTTGAGGGGTGGTTATTAGTATTTTAGGGGGATTATTTTTAAAGCGATTGGCTTCTTTTTTTAAATCCATGTCACCATAAATAGCTCTGCTTGTTATTTCGGTTTTTGTGTCTAATAACATTTTAGAAACTTGAATGACTAATTCATTAGTTGGAACGATAATAATCGTCTCTAAAAGAGAGTCAGTTGATGTATTTAATAAAATCGGAATTAAATATGCGTGAGTTTTACCTGTTCCCGTTGGGGCTAGCCCAACGATGTTTTCACTTTTATTAAAGTTCTTAATTGTCTCTTTTTGAATTGGAGTTAATTCATTAAAGTTTAAGTTTTTTAAGATTGTTTCTATTTTCATTATTTTCACCTAAATAATTATATCACGGATTATTTTATAAATGGTCTTTGTAGGTAAATAAGTTAAAGGGAAGTTTATGTTCTTTTTTTAAAATTAAATTTCCTAAAGTAGCCCCAATTAACCTTACCTCTTCATCATTATAATACTCTAAAAATAATGATTCAATTGTATCGATGATTAATACCTTATCATTTGTATAATTAGGTAACGTAAAACTCCTAGTTACCGTTTGAAAGTTGGTTAATTTTAGTTTAAACCCAACAGTTTTAGTCAACATTTCATGACGATTTAATCTATGATAACAATCTTCAAACTGGGCTTTAATTTCATTTAAAACTATTTCAGCACCACTAACATCGTAATTAAACGTAGTTTCTGAAGAAATTGATTTAGGGATTTGATATCTATTTATATCAATCTTATTACTACCAAACCCAAAGATATTGTCTCTAAATTCATAGTATGTGTTTAGTTTAAGGTATTTTGTTATTACATTTAAATTATTTAAGTTAACAAAGTCTTTAATGGTATGAATATTTTCACTAATTAATGACGGATAGGTTTTAATGCCAATCCCAAAAATTTCACTAACAGATAATGGAAGAATCTTTTCATCGATATTATCATAATTAATAATAGTTATTCCCATTGGTTTTTTCAAATCACTTGCCATTTTTGCTAAAAATAAAGTTGGGGCGATTCCAATACTTGATGGAAGATTTTCTTCTTGATAAAGTCTGGTTTGGATTTCTTTCGCAACTAAATAAGGATCTTTATTTTTTACTAATTCAGTAATATCTAAATATGCTTCATCAATTGAGGCTTGTTCTAAAAGATCAGAATAGTTTTTTAAAAAATCGATAAAAAGTTCTGATTTTCGACGATATAAATTAAAATCAGTGGGAACAACTAATAGTTTATTATATCTTTTAAAAGCATCACTTACATTCATTCCTGATTTAATCCCATATTTTCTTGCTTTATAACTAGCGGTCGTAATTACTCCACCAGATGTATAACCACTGGGACTTCCAACAACAAAAACCCTATTTTTTAAATAAGGATCCTTTATAATCGAACAAGATGCATAAAATGCGTTCAAATCAATATGTAATATGGTTTTATTGCTTTTTTTCATTTAAAATCTTCCTTTAATTACTATTATATAGTATAATATCAATAGTAAAAAGAATTTGGAGTGTTAAAGATGGCAAAAAAGAAAAAAAAGACAAAATCTAGTAAAGAAGTAACGAAACAATCATATGATGTCTTTACCAATCCAACTGAGACAATCTTAGGTAAAATTATAGTTGGAATTATAATTTTTGGTACAATCGCTTTAATTTTTATTAGTGTTATTTTAATGTTAATTGACTATTTTTAATTAACATTATTTAGATTATATCAATATATATATGAAAAAATGAACTAAAAAGTTCATTTTTTTATCGTTTTTACAATCTTTTTGATAAAAATACAAATAAAAACATTTCACCAATTCTTGTAAATATTGATTTCTTTTTCATAGTTACTCACCTCTTTTTTTATAATAGATAAAAAAGTTATTAAAATCATAACTTTTTTGGCCAAGATTTGGTTGACTATCAAAACGATAGGTTTTCGTCTTAGTAACTATATTATATCATATGAAAAGAAAATATATGAAAGTCTTTCATGAAAGCGTATTATCTAAAAAAATATGGGTCTTATCCCATATCTTTTAGCTTTTTAAGAGTGATTTTGCTTGGTTGATTGCATAAGATGATATTTCATCATCTGATAACATTCCCGCTATTATTAAGATTCTTTCATCAAATGTTAATAATTTAACTAAGGTGGTAACTCTATTATCAATTAATTCTTTCGTAATATTATAGTGATTAAAGGCTTTGGCTGCAACTTGAGGTAAATGCGTAATAACAATCGTTTGTATATCATCGGCTAATTTTTTCATTTCATTTGATACTTTTGCCGCTGTTTTACCAGAGATTCCAATATCAATTTCATCAAAGACTAGTAAACTTAAATTTTTAAGTTTTGCAAATAAAGCTTTTAATGAAAACATAAACCTAGCTTTTTCACCACCACTTGCGACTTTAGCGATTGGTTTTAAAGGTTCACCTTCATTAAAAGAAATTAAAAAATCGACTGTATCAATCCCATTTTCATGAAGAGTGATGTTTTCATCTTCATTAAAGAAAACTTTAAAAACTGATTTTTCTAAATCTAAATTAACTAAGTTTTTAATAATTTCTTTTTCTAAGACTTTAGCATGTTTTTGTCTTAATTTTCTTAAAGCTAAACCTGCGTTATTAACAACATTTCGTTTTTTAGTTAGTTTTTCTTTCGCTTCAATTATATATTTATCATAATTATTAATTAATAGTAATTCATCTTCTATTTCTTCTAAGTAAATAATTAATTCATTAACAGATTTATTGTATTTTTTTTCAATTTTATCTAGTTCAAAAATTCTTTCTTGAGAAAACTGGAAGGTCTCTTCATCAAAATCAAGCGTTTGTAAATAATTGTTAATTTCACTTAAAGCATCATCAATATTATAATATGATTCCTCAAATGTTTTTGAGATTTTTGAAAAAGTATCATCAAACTTTATTAATTCTTTTAATTTTTGATGAGATTCAAATAGTAAATTTAAATTAAAAAAATCACTATTTAAATTATTATGAATAAAACTTAAGTTAGATTTAATAGTATCAAAGTTTGAAAGTTTTAAGATGTTTTCTTTTAGTTCATCCTTTTCATTTAATTTTAAATTATATGATTTTAACTCATTAGCTTGGTAAGTTAAATAATCAATTCTTTCTTTACTTTTATCTTTTTTCAATGAAAGTTCATTAAATCTTTTTAATTCTTCTTCATAATTTAATTTTTTTAATAAATAATCGTTTAGTAGTTTTTTTGATTCACTTTCATTGATTTGATCTAAAAAATTAAGGTATTCATCTTTTTCATATAATAATTGAATATCGTTTTGGCCATGGATTAATCCTATTTTATTAGTTAACTCTCTTAAATATCCTAGGGTAATAACCGAGTCATTTAATCTAATGGTATGACGACCACTTTTTTCAATTGTTCTTGATAAATTAATTTCTTTTGGTAATTCCATTTCTTTCATTAAATCGTTAGATAAAATAAAATCGCCTGAAACAACCGCCTTATCTTCTTTATGTCTAATAAAATCAACATCACTTCTTTTACCAAATAAAAGTGCTAATGATTCTAATAAAATTGATTTACCACTTCCAGTTTCACCGGTGATAACACTTAGGCCATGATTAAAAGAGATATCTAAATCATCAATGATTGCGAAATTTTCAACCCTTAATCTTTTAAGCATTTTCACTCCTTAAAATGTAGAAGATATATTCAATATTTCCATCCTTACCTAGGATGGGTGATTTAGTAAATCCTTTTATTTGGTAATTAATTTCATCTATATAAGAAATTATCTTTTTTAAGACTAGATCATGTTTTTTTAAATCTTTTAAAATTCCTTTTTTTAAATCGCCTTTAGTGACTTCAAATTGAGGCTTTAATAAAAAAAGGACTTCATTTGTTTTATTTTTTAAATAATTTAAAATAGGAATTACCGAAGTAAAAGAAACGTCAACTAAACATATATCATTATTAGGAATTATTACTGATAAGATATTAGTTTTTTCAAATGATTTTACTTTAGGGTTTGTTAAAAGAGATTCATCCATTTGATTAGTGCCGACATCATATGCATAAACTAACTTAGCTCCTTCTTTTAAGCTAAGGTCAGTAAAACCACCTGTTGAAGCTCCAACATCGATAACTATTTTATTTAATAGTGATATATTAAAGAGGTTTAAAGCATATTTTAGTTTATCAGCAGCTCTTGATTTATAAATAACTTCTTTATTAATTTCTATTTTATCATCTTGATTAATCCGATGCCCGGTTTTAAGGATGGTTTTACCATTGACTAAAACATGACCTCTTTTTATTAAGTCTTGATGTTTTGATCTAGTATATTCTGGGTATTTTTCGTTTAAGTATTTATCAAGTCTCATTCTCTTACTTCAACAATTAATTCTTCCGCTTCTTTTATTTTTTCATAGAGTTTTTTAGAAAGTTCTAATCCTTCTTGATATTTCTTAATTGAAGTTTCTAATGAGATTTCTTCACTTTCTAGTTCTTTAACAACTTGTTCTAATTTTTTTAACATTTCTTCAAAGGTTAATGTTTCAGCCATTTTATTCCTCCTTCTTACTTAAGATTTTAGTGTTAAGTATACCGTCTTTTAATTTTACATCGATGATGTCATTAATATTGACATCATCAATACTTTTTATAATTACTTCATTTTTTAAAGTAACTGAAAACCCACGTTCCATAATTGATAAGGGATTTAAAACTTTTAATTTTTCATTTAAAGTTTTAAATTCATATATTTTATTAAGAATAGATGATTGATAAGTTTTGATAAGTTTTTGGTTATAGTTTTCATATTTAACTTTTAGATTTGTTAATTTATCTTTAGGATTTGTTAATGATTTTTTCAAAAGGTTTATTTGATAGTTTTTATCTTGAATTTTATTGTTGAAAGATTTTAATACATTATCTTTTAGTTTATCTAAAGTATCTTTAATATTTTTTAATTTATTTTTAGGACTAGAGACATATAGTCTGTTATCTAAATTTAAGACTTGATCTTTTACTTTTTTTATCCTTTCATCTATATAATAGACGATTTGATTCATTTTGACTTTTATATCTTCTAATAATAATTTGGAATCAGGAGTGGCAAGTTCAGCAGCTGCCGTTGGAGTTGGTGCTCTTAAGTCTCCAGCAAAGTCTGATAGGGTAGTATCTGTTTCATGTCCGATTGCCGTAATTATAGGGATTTTAGAATTATAAATTGCATGAATGACTTCTGGTTCATTAAAGCCCCATAAGTCTTCGATTGAGCCACCACCTCGACCAATTATTAAAACATCAACTTTGTTTTCTAAGTTAGCCTGATTTAGTTGTTTAACTAAATCAAATTTAGCATTTTCTCCTTGAACTGCTGATGGGTATAAAATAATTTTAGTTAGTAAATATCTTCTTTTTACTGTAGTTTTAATATCTTCAATTACAGCTCCTGTTTTTGAAGTAATTACTCCGATTGCATTAGGGAATTTGGGAATAGGTTTTTTAATGTCTTCATCAAAATAACCTAGCTTTGTAAATTCTTCTTTTAATTTTTCATATTTTAAATATAATTCACCAATGCCATCAAGAGTCATTTTAACGACTGAAATGGAATAAGTTCCTCTAACTTCGTATAAAGAAATATAACCGTCAACTAAAACTTTATCTCCTTCTTTTGGGATAAAGTTTAAAGTTTGGTTATAAGTTCTAAACATCATGGCACTTATTTGAGAGTTTTCATCTTTAATAGCAAAATATAAATGTCCTGATTGATGTCTTTTAAAATTAGAAATCTCTCCTTTTAATAAAACTTTTTTTAAATGTTGGTCGTTTTCTAATTTTAACTTAATATATTTATTTAAGGCTGTAACTGATAAATATTGTTGATTCATTCTTACCTACTTTATATTATCACTGATATTTTGGAGTAAACGATTAGTAAATTTATGTTGAGCTTCATCATCTAAATCACTTAATTTTTTAGTTATTTCAATTGATAAGTTAAAAATTACTTCTTTAGGTAATTCTTTTTTTAATAAATTATAAACAGCCATTCTAATAATTGCTAAATCTACTAAGTTTAAACGGTCAATTGTATAATTAAATAAATTATCGCTAATTAAGGAATCAATTTGATCCTTCATTTTTACTAATTCTTTTAAAATAGCTTGATTAGATTCATTTAATAAGTTAAATGAATGAAAATCAAGTGAGTTATATATTTCATATTGATATAAGTTTTTAATTAATCTTTCTTGTTCTTTGATATGTGTTTTCGTCATCTTTATACCTCTAGTAATTATAACATTTATTAATGATTAAAAAAAGTAAGGCACTAAATTAAGTGCCTTACTAATTAAGAAAAGATAAATAAATCGTATTGTTCATCAATCCATTTTTTAAGTTCGTTATTGTATCTAAAGAATTCGTATTCGATTTTATCTAAATCGATATCAAAAGCATAACTTATTCTTTCATCATAAGTAAATTCTTCATCTTCTAATAAATCATCTAAAACTTGTTGCATCACCGGGCTATAACAAATATATTCAGTATTTTCTAACATCGCATCATAAGATGAAATGTAGTTAATAAAATCATATGCCCAATCTTCATGTCTAGTATTTTCAGGAATTACAAAGGCATCAACCCAAACATTTGAATACTCGGGGATAAAGAATGAATAACCTTCGGTTTCTTGGAGGATATCAACCGCATCACCTGAATATACCATTGCGATATCATAAGGAATATTACCTCCAGATGCTTCATCAGATATTTCCTCTGATTTTATGACAGTATTACTACCTTTTGCATTAACCAACCAACGTCTTGCATCTTTAATATCATCTTCGGTAGCATCCTTTAACCAAACCATATCATCCATCCCATATAAAGCGGCCATAATTGCATCTCTTGGAGATTTATAAATCATTTTGGTTAATGATTGGTCTTGGAGAATTCCCCAACCTTCGTCATTTAATTGATCTAATAATCCAGCTTTATTGTTGTCATAAATTAAACCTATTGAACCCCAAAAGTATGGCATACCATATTTTAATAAATCGAAACCATCACCTTTTAATTCATCAAGCATATCAACTAATGTATTAGTAAAATCACTTTTATCAAATTCGATTCTTGACCAATCAAGTTCTTTAATTAATCCTGCAGCGGCAAATTCTTCGATTGCATAATCTGAGGGGATTATTAAATCATATCGATTAATTCTAGCTTGAGTTAATGCTATTTCATTTGAATCAAATACTCTTAACTCAACTTTAATCCCACTTTCTTTTTCGAAAGCTTTAACAACATCATTGCTGATATAGTTTTTAGGGATATAAATAACTAATGAATTACTACTACATGCATTTAACACTAATATAGCAATAACCATAAAAACAATTGAAATTATTTTTTTCATTTTTCATTCCTCTACTTTTTTCTTACTATTTGATTTTAATAAATCATAAACAATTTTAATTCCGATTATTAACATAATAATCGTTGATAGGGCATTAACACTTGGTTCAATCCCGCGATTAAGTGAATATAAATAAATTGAAATATTTTGAACTCCCCCTGATGATAATTGAGAAATTATATAATCATCAAATGAAATTGTAAAAGCAATCGCGGCTCCAGCAATTATTGATGGTCTTAATTCCGGTAAAATCACTTTATAAAGTGATTTAAAAGGAGTGGCCCCTAAATCATATGAAGCTTCGATTATTTCATCATCTAATGCTCTTACTTTTGGATAAATTGTAATAAATGCATATGGCGTTGAAAATGTAATATGAGCTAAAACTAAAGTAATCATTCCTGGCTCTACATTAATTGCAATAAAGAATAATAAGAATGCTACAGCAGTTAAAATATCAGGACTTAGAATAGGAATATCGTTACTAAATAAGACGATATCTCTAAAAATCTTTTTTTGTTTAGAGACTGCAATCGCTGCTAAAGTAGCAATTACAGTTGCAAACAATGTTGAAATTATTGATACCATAATTGTGTTTTTAATAGCTCTATTTAAGTCACTATTAGTTAACATATGGGTATACCATTTAAACGTGAAGCCTTGGTAAACAGTTTGACTTTGAAGATCATTAAAGGAAAAAATTATCATAACTAATAAAGGTAGATATAAAAAGGTTAAGACTAAGCCAATAAATATATAATAATAAATTGAAACTTTTCTATTTTTCATTAGCTAATACCTCCTCATATTTATCAAATCTTTTAATAACTAAAACGATTAAAAGGAGGATCGTTCCTAAAATCATCGCGTAAGCTGCCATTTCACCAAATCTTGATACTTGGCGTTCAATTAAATTACCAATCATTGGTCTTTGACCATAAGCCATAATCTCTGAAACAACTAAAGTTGTTGTTGCAGGAAGTAGAACGATTAAACAACTAGAAATAATACTAGATAAAGTTAACGGAAAAACTACTTTTGAAACAATTTGTAGTTTATTAGCTCCTAAATCTTCCGCCCCTTCTAAAAGGTTATTATCTATTTTTGTCATTTGAGTATAAATAGGTAAAAACATATACGGAAAATATAAAAAGACTGTCCCAACCACTAATGAGTAATCATGTCCTAAAAAGATCGCTTTTTCAATAAATGAAGCATCATTACCAACAATAAGAGTGCCCGCAATTAAAAATACATTTTTTAGAGCGTGAATTAAGATTAATGAATTAATCCACATATTAGCGGTTATTAATAATACTAAAATAGTTTGAGTCTTCTTTTTTAATTTGGTAATTATATAGGCTAAAGGATAACTGATTGCTAATGAAACTATCGTTGATAATAAAGCAATCCAAATAGACTCAAATAAACTATTAACATAAGCTCTTGTTTTAAAGAATTTTTCGAAATTTGCGAAAGTA
Organism: Acholeplasmataceae bacterium; assembly: GCA_041656835.1. GTDB lineage: Bacteria > Bacillota_I > Bacilli_A > Acholeplasmatales > Acholeplasmataceae > Acholeplasma. The sequence continues at coordinate 14,733 of JBBACV010000008.1, forward strand.
AACTTAATATTAAAAATTGAACTATCCGCTTTTGTAAAAGCGTATAGTATCATTATTAATAAAGGTATAAAAACAAAGACAATAATTAAAACATAATAAGGAATTCCTAAGATTGAATTAAAAGAAACTATTTTCTTTTTCTTTTTATTTATATCTTGGGCCATTACCATATCTCCATTACATGAATATCTTCAGTCCACCAATCAAGATCTATTTTGCTACCTTCTTCTTTAAAATCAGTGGTATGAATTGTATATATTCTATCTTTAGTTTCTACATCTATTTCAAAATGAACACCTTTAAAGACTACCGAATCAACTATACCAGGGATTTTTCCTTTACCACGGTCAACTATATCAATATCCTCAGGTCTTAAAACAACTTCAATTTCTTGATTTTCATCAAATCCTTTATCAACTGTTTCAAAATCATATCCATCAAATGAAACTAAGTAATCTTTTTTCATAATCCCAGGGATTATATTTGATTCACCAATAAAGCTAGCAACAAATCGGTTTATCGGTTCATTATAAATATCAACAGGTGTCCCGATTTGTTGTATCTCCCCCTTATTCATAACGACTATTTTATCACTCATTGTTAAAGCTTCTTCTTGATCATGTGTGACATATATAAACGTAATCCCAGCATTTCTTTGAATTTCTTTTAATTCATATTGCATTTCCTGACGTAGTTTTAAATCAAGAGCTGCTAGAGGTTCATCTAAAAGTAAAACTTTAGGTTCATTAATTAAAGCTCGTGCAATTGCAACTCTTTGCATTTGGCCACCAGATAGTTTAGAAACACTTCGGTCTTCAAATCCAACAAGTCCAACCATTTTTAAATATTTAGATACCTTCTCTTTAATAATTGCTTCAAAATCTTTTTTATTTATAAAATTAGATTTTATTTTAGTGATTTTATTATTAAGTTCATTTTTTAATTGATCAGTTAATTCGTTATTTTCTTTTAATGTTTTTAAGTGAAGCTTAATTGATTTTATTTCATCTATTAATTTTTGATTACGGTTTTTAACTCTTAATCCAAAAGCAACATTTTCAAAAACATTTAAATGAGGAAATAAAGCATATCTTTGAAAAACTGTATTAGTAGGTCTTTTATATGAAGGTATCGTTAAAATATCCTTACCATCAAATAAGACTTCACCACTTGTTGGCTCGATAAAACCACCAATGATTCTAAGAGTAGTTGTTTTACCACAACCAGATGGACCTAACAATGTAACAAATTCATTATTATTAATTGTTAAATCAATTCCTCTTAAAACTACTTGGCCTTCGAATTCTTTTGTTATATCTTTTAGTTCTATAAATGCCGCCATAATTCCCTCCTTCTTGTTTAACAAAAGTAATATTTGCAAACAATATCATTATTAAAGTTTATTATAACTAAACTATAAGTTAGGTTATAATAAACAATACTAGTATATTATATACATTTTTAAAGAGTTGTCAACCAAAAAGTAAAAAAAATTTAAATAAAATAAAATACGTATTTTTTACATGTTTATTTTATTTAAAATCTCTTTGGGGATAAAATTATAAGTTATTAAAACTAAAACTATTTTTACTAAATCCCATATATAAAACGGAAGAAATACATTTAGATAAGTTGTTTTTAGATTAGTACTTGTAATAAGTGAAAAATGAATCCCACCGATTATATATAGTAATACAAACCCAAATAAAAATACGACAATAAAATTCATTAATTTATAATTCTTTTTCGGTTTAAATACGGATATTAAAGGGGCGACAATTAAAAAAGAAATTATAAATCCACCAGTCGGTGAAAAGATGGCTGTAAACCCAGCTTGAAAATTTGAAAAAACGGGAAGACCAATTAAACCAACTAAAACATAAATAAAAACGGATAAAAATGCATCAAGAGGATTAATTAATAATCCGATTAATATAATCATAAAGGTTTGCAGAGTAAAACTTACTCCTGATATTCCAACTGGAATTGAGATAAATGTTGATATAGCAATTAAAGTTGATAATGTAGCTAGTTTTACCATTTTTTTAATTGTCATCTTTAAATCCTTTTTAAAAATAATTTTCTAAAAGTATATTTAATAGATCATTAAATATCTTTTTGATTTTATTTGATTTTTTTGTTTCTTTTAAAATTGAGGTTGCATTAAGTGATGGGAAAATTATTTGGTTCACATTTAAACCGATTCCAATAATAACGTATTTAAACATTTTTTCATCGCTTTTAGTTTCAATTAGAATTCCACATATCTTTTTATTATTTACATAAATATCATTTGGTTCTTTAAAATATGGTTTTAAGCCTAAATTTTCTAATAGCTCGATGATAGAATTTTTCACCCAATCTTTAATTAAATTTATTTGACTATAAAGTAAATTTTTTATTATAAAAGAAAAAAGCAGGTTTCTTCCTTTAAAAGAAACCCATTTTCGGTCAAATTGACCTCTTCCTTCTAATTGATATTTAGTTTTGATAAAAGTAAAAGAGTCTAATTTTTGATGATTTTCTTTTAAGTAATCATTTGTAGACCCTATTTTTTTAAAGTCAATAACTTTAACTTTAGGCATTATCACCAACAGCAAAACTAATATCCGCTTCACAGACTAAAGTATCTGATACCCATGCTTTAGCACTTGCAAAAGCAAACACTCCTCTAATTCTAGTCATGGTAGTTTCAACTTTTAAAACATCGCCTGGTCTTACTTGACCACGCCATTTGACGTTATTGGCCCCAGTGAAAAACCCTATTTTCCCTTTATATTCTTCGATATTAAGTAAAGTAATAGCTCCTACTTGAGCCATTGTTTCTAAAATTAAAACTCCTGGCATGACTGGATATGTTGGGAAATGTCCTTTAAAATAATATTCATCTTCTTTAACATATTTAACTGCTAAACATCTTTTTCGATCTTCTAATTCTAAAACCTCATCAACAAATAAAAAAGGATCACGATGAGGTAGTATTTCTTTAACTTGTTCTTTGTTTAATAAAGCCATTATTATTTATCTCCTATTTTTTTAAAGATTAATACAGCATTTTGACCACCAAAACCAACATTAATATTCATAGCATAATCAACATTCTTGTTAACTGACTTATTAAATGTATAGTTTAAATCACAATCAGGATCATAAGTTTCATGATTAATTGTTGGTGCAATAATACTTTCATTAATTGATTTAATACAAACAATCGATTCAACTGCCCCGGTAGCTCCTAACATATGTCCAGTAGCCCCTTTGGTTGATGAAATGTTTATTTTATAAGCATCTTCTTTAAAGACTTTTTTAATCCCTAAAGTTTCGATTTTATCGTTTAACAAAGTTGATGTACCATGAGCGTTAATATAATCAATTTTATTGGGAGATATTTTAGCATCTTCTAATGAAAGTTCGATGGCTTTTGATAATCCGTTTGCTTCTTCATCTGGAGCTGTCATATGATATGCATCAGATGTTGCACCATAACCAATTATTTCAGCATATATTTTCGCATTTCTATTTTTAGCATGTTCATAATCTTCTAATATTAAAACCCCAGCACCTTCTCCCATCACAAATCCATCGCGGTTTTTATCAAATGGTCTGGAAGCTTTTTTAGGGTTTTCTTCGGTTGATAAAGCTCTTAAAGATTGAAATCCTGCAACTCCAACTTCATTTATTGGGGCTTCACTACCACCGGCAAACGCTAAATCAAGATAACCATCTCTAATACTTCTAAATGCTTCACCAATTGAATTAGTTGATGCACTACAGGCTGTTACAATCGGAATATTAGGACCTTTAACATTAAACTTCATAGAAATCATTCCACCAACCATATTGATGATTGAATTTGGAATAAAAAATGGTGAAATTCGGTTAGCGCCTCTTAGAGCTCTAACGCTAATTTCATCTTGTAGAGTTGTTAAACCGCCAACCCCACTTGTAACAAATATTCCAAATCGGTAGGGATCATAAGATGCATTTTCTAAATTAGCATCATTAAATGATTCTAAAGCTGCAATCGTTCCTAATAACATAACACGATCACTTCTTTTAATTTCTTTTTTATCGAAATAATCTTCTAAGTTTAAATCTTTTAATTCACCAGCAATTTTTATTCGAAGATTACTGGGGTCAAATTGTTTAATAAAGTCGATTCCGTTTTTACCATTTATTAAATTATTAAATGTATCATTTACATTATTTCCAACTGGGCTTAAAGCTCCTAGCCCAGTAATTACTACTCTTCTTTTCATAGTCATCTACCTTTTTATATTGATAATCCCCCATCAATATCAATTACTACCCCAGTTATGTAATTAGCACCTTCAGATGCTAAAAATGCAGTTAAATCAGCAATATCTTCAGGCTTTCCGTATGCTCCTAAGGCAATATGTTTTAACATTTCATTTTTTATATCATCTGGAAGTTTTTCAGTCATTGGAGTTTCAATAAATCCCGGTGCAATC
>JBBACV010000009.1:0-17460 GCA_041656835.1 Acholeplasmataceae bacterium
AGATTTAGTTCACTTTTTTGTTTAGAAAGTAAATTATCTTTTTTCTTATTAATTAAATCAATTTTTTTCTTTAGTTTAGAAACTTCTTTTGAGTTGTCGTTAATAGCGTCATTAAGTTGATTTATTTTTTTGTTTAAATTATTTATTTCTAACTTTTTATTTAAAACATCATTTTTAGAAGTTTCTTCCATCATTAAAATCTCAATTCGGTTAAGATTATCATGATAAAACTCTAAATTTTTAGAGATTGAATTGTTTTTATCAGTTAAGTCTTTAATTAATGAATTTAATTTATTAATTTCATTTTCTAAAGAGGTTATTTTAAAGTGATTAATTAATTCTTTAGCATATTTATTTACTTCGAAATTACTAGTAGTTAAATTATTAAATAAATCATGATAAAAAACTTTTGTTTCATCATTAAAGTTTTTAATGATGTTTAATAAAGTTTGGTTTTTTGATTTTAAAGAATCTAAAAACATAATAATTAGTTCTTTAATTAAATTTGGCGTAGCTGGTAGGTTATATAAACTTATGACAGTTTCTAAGTATTTATCAAGAGGAGAATAAAATAATTTAATTTGATTAAATAAGTAATTAGTTTTATAGTTTAAAAAGGTTAGATTATTATTTAAGATCTTTTTATTAGCATTTATTTTGTTTAAATTTAAATTAGTGTTATTAATGTTTTTATAATAATAAATATCGTTATCTAGTAAATTAATTTCAAATTGATAATTTGTTTGGAAAAAAGAATGATGTTTTTCTTTTCTTTGGGTGAAAAAGGATATTTCGTTATTTAGTTTTACTTTTTCTAGTTCAGTTTTTAAATGGTTTTTTAAAATGTTTAGTTCATTGGTTAAGTTAATAAACTTAAGTTTAGTTTCTAACTTTAATAAAGTTTCTTCTAACTTGATATTTTCTTTTTCAATTAGAAGCTGTTTATTGATATTTAAGGTACTTTGTTCATATTCATATTTTAAAGTATTAATTGCTAATTCATTCCGTGACTTTAAGATTCTAATTTGTTGTTTAAAATTAAAATTATCAATTTCAAAAAGAAAGTTATTTATATTTACTTGGGTATTATTAGATAAAATATTAATATCTCGTTCTGATAATGCATTTTTAATTGAAAGATCAGTATCAAGTGGTGCTAATTCTTTTAAGTGTTCGTTATTAAGTTTATTTTCTTTATAATGATATTTTAAAAGAATCTTTTCATTTTTAAGTTTAAGTTCTTTTAGTTGGTGTTTTAATAATAAATTTTCAGTTTCAATGTTTTTATTTAATAAAAGTTCTAAGGTATTTAAATTAACGTTTAGTTCTAAACGTTTATTTAAATACTTAACTTCATTTAATCTTAAAGAATCATAACGTTTTTTGGTGATAGCTTTAATGGATGAAACAGTGTTTTGGTGTTGTTTTTTTAGTTCATTATCTTGGAGCTTAACAAAACGGCGGAACTCTTTTTTTAAGGTTTGTTCATCTGAGTAAGTATTTACTTTAAGAAGATTATCTTTTAATTCATTGCTGGCTAATTCTCTATCTAGTTGGAGGTTTTCTTTTAACGATGATAACTTTGAATTATATAGCGATATTTCTTCATTGGTTTCATAAATTATTTTTTCGTTTTTTTGATTGAAGTTAATAATAATATCTTCTAACATAATCGAAACTTGATCACTACTTGTTTGAAATTCTTTTTTTAAGGAATCTATTTTATCGGAGACATTACTTTTAAAATCTTTTTCCATATCTAAAAGAGGACTTAGTTCACTTTTCATTTGGTCTTTAACTTTTAAGATAGCATTTTTATTTTTAGTGTTTAATTTACTAACAACATCATTAAATTTTTTTGTTTCTTCATGGTAAATGTTTTTAATATCTAAATATGTTTGGTCAGAATTAAGTTTAAATTCATTTATTTTAGTTTGGTAATCTTCGTTGTTTTCTTTGATTTTAGCTTCAAGGGTTTTAATTCGTTCATTTATTTCTAATTCTTTATTTAAGTTGTTAGTATTTAATTCTTTTATGAACTTGGTGAAATCATCTTCAATTTTTAAAATATTATTTGAAGTATCTTTTTTAATTTTAGAGATACTTTTATTAATTTGGTTAATTTCTTTGGCTAAATCGGTATTAGATTTTTCAATAAATTGAAGATGGTTTTCTTCAATGATTTTAAATTCATCGTTTATTTTATTAGTTTTTTCGGTTGTTTCTAATTCTATTTTATTAATTAAATCATTTAGTTTATTGTTTAAATCTTCTTTTGATAAATAAATTTTATTCAGTTTTTTATCTAAGTTTTGTTTATTCGATATTTCATTTTCATTTAATTTTTTTAAGATAGTATCGTTGCTTAAAGTGTTAGTTTTTAAACGCGACTTAAAATTATCATTTAATAGTAAAAAATCGCTATTTAACGACTTATAAGACTGGGTAAAGGAATTGATAATTGAAGTTGTTTTTTTATCTTCCTTTTTTAAGGTATTGAGTTTGTTTTCATTTTCTTTTACAAATTTTAAATCCAATTTTATCACCTTATAATTTATTATATCACAAAATAAAAGTAAAAAAATGGTATAATAAATCATAAATTAATGATTAGGATGAAGATTATGTATGGATATATAAAAGGAGTTGTTAAAAAAATAACTCCAGAACATTTAATAATAGAAAACAATGATATAGGATATTTAATTAAAAGTCCAACTCCTTATGATTATAAGATAGATGATTTAGTTACTTTATATACTTATTTACATGTTAGAGAAGATATCTTTATGTTATACGGTTTTAAAGATGAAACAACTTTAAATTTATTTTTAAAATTAATTGATGTTAAAGGAATTGGACCTAAAAGTGCTTTAAGTATCGTTGCCTATGATGATACTAATCGAATAGTTTCAGCAATTGAAACAGGCGATGCTAAATATTTAACTAGGTTTCCTGGAATTGGTAATAAATCAAGTCAACAAATTATTTTAGATTTAAAAGGTAAATTAGCTAAAGATGACTCTTTTGATGTTAATATTAATGATAGTTCTAAAGATGTTTATGAAGCATTAAGGGCTTTAGGATATAATCAAACTGAAATCAAAAGAGCCATTAAAAACATTGATACTAATAAAGATACTAATGAAGCTTTAAAAGATGCGTTAGCATATATGCTTAAATAGAGGTTATAATGAAAGAAAATTCACTAATAAGAGACTTAACTAAACATGATGATGAAGAACTTCTTTTAAGGCCGCAATTTTTAAATCAATATATAGGACAAAAAGATATTAAAGAAATGCTTGATATTTATATTAAAGCGGCCTTAAAAAGAAATGAAGCACTAGATCATATTTTATTATATGGTGCTCCTGGATTAGGGAAAACAACCTTAGCTTCAATAATCGCTAATGAATTAGATGTCGATATTAAAATAACTTCAGGCCCAGCCATTGAAAAAACTGGTGATATTGCCGCTATTTTATCAACCTTAAAAGAAGGAGATGTTTTATTTATTGATGAAATCCATCGCCTTCCTAGATTTGTTGAAGAAGTATTATATGCTGCCATGGAAGATTATGTTTTAGATATTGTTATTAATAAGGATGGCGATGGCAGAAGTATTAGACTTGATTTACCACCTTTTACCTTAGTAGGGGCTACAACTAGATTTGGCGACTTATCCCATCCTTTAAGAGAACGTTTTGGAGCGGTTTTTAGATTAAATTATTATAATCATCATGAACTAGAAACAATTGTAAGAAGAACATCTAAAGTCTATGAAACAAAAATTGAAGAAGATGCCGTATTAGAGTTAGCTAAAAGAAGTAGAGGAACCCCTAGAATTGCTAATAGACTATTTAGAAGAATTAGAGATTTTGCTGAAATAATGAATGACGCAGTCATTGATTATAAAATTACTAAATTAGCCTTATCTAAAATAGGAATTGATAACCGTGGTCTTGATCAACTAGATTATTTATATTTAAGAGGAATTGTTGAAAAATATAATGGTGGACCGGTTGGAATATTATCGATTGCCTCAACAATTGGTGAAGAAGCGACGACTATTGAAGAAGTTTTAGAACCTTATTTACTTCAAGAAGGCTATATTAAAAGAACAAGTAGAGGTAGATATGCAACTAAACGGGCTTTTGATGCTTTAGGTATAAAATATTATGAAGGATTACTTGATGAATGAAGACAGATGATTTTAACTTTAATTTACCGGAAAACTTAATTGCTCAACACCCAGAAGATAAAAGAGATCATTCAAAACTGTTAGTTATAAATCGTAAAAATGATGAGATAACTCATCATCATTTTTATGATATCGTGGACTTTATAAACCCAAATAGTGTTTTAGTAATGAATGATACTAAAGTCATTCCGGCTAAATTAATTGGTGAAAAAACAAATACCAAAGCTCATATAGAAGTTCTTTTATTAAATGAAGTAAAGAAAGATACTTTTGAGGCATTAGTTAAACCAGCTAGAAGAATTAAAGTAAATGATACTATCTCTTTTGGAAATGGTATCCTAACCTTAAATTGTCTTGAAGTTAAAGATGAAGGGATTAGAGTCTTTAAAGCAAACTATCAAGGAATCTTTTTAGAAGTCTTAGATAAATTAGGTGAAATGCCGCTTCCACCATATATTAAAGAAAGATTACTAGAAAAAGATCGTTATCAAACTGTTTACGCTAAAATCCCTGGGTCAAGTGTAGCACCAACGGCAGGATTTCATTTCACTAAAGAAATCCTAACTAAAATAAAAGAAAAAGGGATTGAAATAATTTATGTAACACTCCATGTTGGCTTAGGTACTTTTAGACCAGTTAAAGTAACTAATCCTAAAAAACATCATATGCATAGTGAAGAATATTATATAACAAAAGAATCAGCTGATAAACTCAATCAAGCGATTAAAGATAAAAAAGAAATAATCGCGGTTGGGACAACCACGGTTAGAGTTTTAGAGTCAAACTATAATGGTAAAATAAATGAAGGTCACTTTAAAACTGATATCTTTATTTATCCGGGATATCAGTTTAAAGTTATCAATTCGTTAATTACTAACTTCCATTTACCAAAATCAACACTTTTAATGTTAGTATCAGCTTTTTATAATAGAGAGAAAATGTTAAATGTTTATAATTTAGCTGTTAAAAATAATTATCGCTTTTTCTCTTTTGGGGATAGTATGTTCTTAAAATAAATAATTTGTTATTTAAGCTCTTTACTTATATAATAAAGAGAACGAAATATAAATTTTAGAAGGAGTTTTTATGTCAAAAGAAATATATATACCACTAATTATAATTACAGTAATATTAATAATCTCTTTTGTAATATTTTATTTAATCAGAAAAAAACCTAAAAAAAAGCTAATAGATGTAAGTGGTTATGCTAATAATTTAATTGATCTTTTAGGTGGGATTAATAATATCATAACTGTTACAGTTGAACTTAATCGATTAAAAATTAATTTAAAAGACCCAAGTGTTTTAAAAAAAGATAAAATAAAAGAAGAAAAACTAATTGCATTTTTATCAGGAAATGAAATAAAGATTTTAATTAAAGAAAATATTAATGAAATAAAAACAGAAATCAATCAAATGAAAAACGAGGTATAGCATGATAAAGAAATTTAAAGTTACATCAGAAAATGGTATCCATGCCAGGCCTGCTAGTAAATTAGTTGGGATAGCGATGGAATTTGAATCAGAAATTTATTTAACAGCCTTTAATAAAAGCGTAAACTTAAAAAGCATAATGGGCGTTTTAAGTTTAGGTATTTATAGTGGAGAGATTATTGAAATTAAAGCCGAAGGATTAGACCAAGTGACTGCATTAAATAAAATATCAAACTTTATTATTAATGAGGGCATCGGTGAAATCAAATAAGCCCAAAGAAATATTTAAAGGGCTATTTATTGGACTAGGAGCAATTCTACCAGGAATTAGCGGCAGTATGATTGCCGCTAGTTTTAATGTATATGATAAATTGATTGCTGCTTTAAATAGTTTTACTAAAACTCCTATAAATGCAATCCGTTCGGTTTGGCAATATATTTTAGGAATTATCATCGGTATTTTAGTAGGAATTTATTTGATCTCGACGATATTTAATATAATTCCAATTCCAATTACATTATTTTTTATTGGTTTAATTATTGGATCTATCCCTAAAATATATTATTTAACAAACCTTAAAAACGATAAATATAATGGAATAATAACGGCGATTATTAGTTTTTTAATTATGATATTAATAAACTTTATTCCAAATTCCCAAGGTTTTTCTTTAGATGGAAATATTTTTATGTGGATAATTATTGGGTTTTTGATTGCATTAGCATTAATCACACCAGGATTTAGTGTAGCAACCCTTCTTTTAATGATTGGTGGATATTTTCCTTTAATTGGTCTTGCAAAAGTATTAATGAAAGCGGTGATAGATTTTGATTTTAATGTAATTATGAATCATATATTATCTGTTATTATTTTACTTATTTCAATTATTGCTTCATTAATTATTTTAGGAAAAATAATTAATAAAGTAATAATCAAATATAAAGATAGATTTTATCAAATAGTTTTAGGATTAACAATCGCGGCTCCAATTAATATTTTAATTGAACTTAACGATGAACTACTTGTCGGTGAACCAGTCATAAACATCTTTGATTTTAATACTTACTGGCACTCATGGATGATTGGTATTTTATTAATTCCCTTTGCCATAATAGTAATTAACAATTTATTTAAAGAAGAAGAAAAAGAGGATTTAAACTTATGAAAAACTTATATAAAGATTTAATGGAACTTCCAGGAACATCAGCCCATGAGGGGAGAATTAGAAACTACATGGAAGAATTTATTAAAGATTACCCAAATTATCTAATAAAGAAAGATAATTTAGGAAGTATTTTTGCCTATAAAAAATCTAAAAATAAAGATGCTAAAACTTTAATGATTGCAGGACACTTAGATGAAGTGGGCTTAATGGTTAAAGGAATTAAAAATAATGGTGCCTTAGAAGTTTTAGCAATTGGTGGTTTATTAGGTGAGGTTTTTATTTCCCAAGTTTTATACGTTTACACAAAAGACGGTTTAGAAATTCCTGGAGTAATTGGTTCAATTCCACCCCACCTTAAAACAAACAATAAAGTTGATATTGAAAACTTATTAGTTGATATTGGTGCTAGTTCTAAAGAAGAAGTAATTAATTTAGGAATTGAAATTGGTGATATGGTTTCATTTAAAACGCCTTATCTAAACACTTTTAATGATAAAATGTTTATTGCAAAATCAATTGATAACCGTTTTGGTTGTGCTTTAAGTTTAGAGACAATCAAACATTTTCATGATATTGAATTAGAGTTTAATATCGCCATTGGGGCAACCGTCCAAGAAGAAGTTGGTTTAAGAGGTGCTAAAACATCAGTTAACTTAATTAAACCTGATATGTTCATTGCTCTTGATGCCTCTCCTGTAAATGATTTATACGATCCAAGCTTTGATACTAAATTAGGGAAAGGATTTTTAGTTAGGGTTTATGATCCTAGAAACATCATGCCCCAAAACTTAAAAAGATATTTTATAGATTTAGCTAATAAAAATAATATTCCTTATCAACTCTTTATTTCAAAAGGTGGAACTGATGCGGCAATGGCTCATAATATGTATGAAGGCATTATTTCAACAACGATCGGTCTACCCGCAAGATATATTCATTCAAGCGCGGCCATCGCATCATATGATGATCTAAATAGCGCTAGAATGATGTTATTTACTTTAATTAATAATTTAACTAATAAAAAGATTGATTTATTAAAAGGAGGTAATTTAATTGAAGACTTATAAATTAAATAATGGAGTCTCAATCCCAGCATTTGGTTTAGGAACTTTTTTAATGACCGAAAATAAAACTTATGAAACAGTTTTAGATGCTTTAAAATTAGGTTATCGTCATCTTGATACGGCGGCGTATTATTTTAATGAAAAAGAAGTTGGAAAAGCCATTAAAGATTCTAATATCCCAAGAGAAGAAATATTTGTTACAACAAAAATAATGAAACATCATAATGGTGATAAAGAATTGATAAGACAATCAATTAATAAATCATTAAATGAATTAGGTCTTGAATATATTGATTTATTATTAATTCATTGGCCTAATAGCGATTATAAAATTAACCAAGCTTTATGGGAAGTGTTTGAAGAATTTTATGAAGCTAAAAAATTAAATTCAATTGGTGTTTCTAATTTTTTAATTCATCATTTAAATGAATTATTAAAAACCGCGAAAATAAAACCAGCAATTAATCAAGTTGAATGTCATCCTTTACTACCCCAAATTCCCTTAGAAAAGTATTTGAAAGAACATAATATCTTAATGAGTTCATATGGTCCTTTTGCTAGAGGTGAAGTCTTTAAAGAACCAATATTTAACGAATTAACATTAATTGCTAATAAATATAATATAACTGTCGCTCAGTTAATTATTGCCTGGGGATTAAAAAGAGGTTTAACCATGATTCCTAAAACAGTTCATCATGAAAGATTAAAAGAAAACTTATTAGGAAGTCAAATCGATATAACCTTAGAAGATGTTTTAAAAATAAATAAACTAAACAAAGCCAAAAGATTATACTCGGATCCAGATAATGCGACCTATTTTGCATAAAAAAACAAATAAAGGCCATCATGAGCATTGGAATGATGATGATTATCATGTATAATATATAAAGACACATAAAGGAGTTTATATGGCAGAAAGACAATATAGTGAAAAATCAATCCAAGTTTTAGAAGGACTTGAAGCAGTTAGAAAAAGACCGGGAATGTATATCGGTTCCACCGATCACAGAGGTCTTCATCATTTAGTATGGGAAATCGTTGATAATGCAATGGACGAAGTTTTAGCCGGTTTTGGAAAAGAAATCGTCGTTAAAATTAAAGCTGATAATTCAATTGAAGTCTCTGATGATGGTAGGGGAATGCCCTATAAAAAACATGCTCAAGGAATTCCAACAACCGAAGTCATTTTTACCCTTCTTCATTCAGGTGGTAAATTTGGAGGGGACGGATCCTATAAAGTCGCTGGTGGACTTCACGGGGTTGGTGGAGCAGTCGTTAATGCTTTATCACAATTTTTAGAAGTTACTGTTTATAAAGATGGTGGTATTTATGTCCAAAGATTTGAAAATGGTGGTAAAAAAATAAATCCCCTTAAAAAAATTGGCGACACGAAAAAAACTGGAACCACAGTCTGGTTTAAACCAGACCCACAAATCTTTTCAACTACCCTTTATAATTATGACACCATTAAAGAAAGATTAAAAGAATCAGCCTTTTTAATTAAAGGATTAAAAATAACATTAATTGATGAACGTAAAAATACCAAAGAAATATTTAAATACGATGAAGGTATTAAAGAATATATTAATGTTTTAAATCAAGATAAAAAAGGATTGCATGAAGTATTTTACGTCGAAGGAAGCTATCCTAATAGTGGTAAAAATAAAATTGAAGCTGCAATCTCTCTTCAATTTACCCAAAGCTATCATGAAAACATCATTTCCTTTGTCAATAATGTTAGAACTAAAGATGGGGGAACCCATGAAGTAGGATTTAAAATAGGACTAACTAAAGCGACCAATGATTATGCTAGAAAATATAATATTTTAAAAGAAAAAGACAATAATTTAGACGGCGTTGATATTAGAGAAGGACTAACCGCGATTGTTTCTTTAAGAGTTCCTGAAAATATTTTAGAATTTGAAGGACAAACCAAAGGAAAACTAGGAACCCCTGATGCAAGAGCTGCGGTTGAAGGTTTTATTTATGAAAAATTCAATACTTATTTAGAAGAAAACCGTGAGAGTGCGACAACAATTATTAGTAAAGCATTAGCTAGCCAAAGAGCTAGAGAAGCGGCTAGAAAAGCTCGTGATGATGCTAGATTAAATAAAAAACGTTCAAAAAGAGATGTTATTTTATCAGGTAAACTAACACCCGCGCAAGGAAAAGATAAAACTAAAAACGAATTGTTTTTAGTTGAAGGAGATAGTGCTGGTGGCTCCGCTAAACAAGCTAGAGACAGACGTTATCAAGCAATTCTTCCACTTCGTGGTAAAGTTATTAACACCGAAAGAGCTAATCCGGACGCAATCTTAAAAAACGAAGAAATCTCAACAATTATTAATACTGTCGGTGCTGAATTTGGCCTTGACTTTAATGTTTCAAAAGCCAATTATCAAAAAGTTATCATTATGACTGATGCTGATGATGATGGTGCTCATATTCAAGTTTTATTATTAACTTTCTTCTTTAGATATATGAGACCACTAATTGAAGCGGGAAGATTATATATCGCTTTACCTCCACTTTATAAAGTCGAGTTTAAAAGAGGAAAAAAACAAGATATTTTTTATGCTTGGAATGATGATGAATTAAAAGATATTTTAGAAAATGAAAAAGGAAATTACCAAATCCAAAGATTCAAAGGATTAGGTGAAATGAACTTTGATCAACTTTGGGAGACAACAATGAACCCAGAGTCAAGAACTTTAATTCAAGTTAAGTTAGATGATTTTAATGCCTCTGATAAACACGTCTCAATTTTAATGGGCGATCAAGTCGGACAACGCCGGGAATGGATTGAAAATAATGTTGATTTTGAAGTAAGTGATGATTTTGATATTGAGGATAGAACTAGATGAATAAGAAAACCAGTAAAAAACTAAATCAATTTATTGAAGAAAAAATAAAACCTGTTTCTCTTCTTGATATAATGTCAGAAGGCTTTGCAAAATACTCAAAATACATTATTCAAGAAAGAGCCCTACCTGATGCAAGAGATGGTCTTAAACCAGTTCAAAGAAGAATTCTTTATGCCATGGGTGAAATGGGAATTCTTCATAATAAATCCTATAAAAAATCAGCAAGAGTTGCTGGTGAGGTAATGGGTAAATACCACCCACACGGTGACTCATCGATTTATGATGCCATGGTTAGACTAAGTCAAGACTTTAAAATGTTAGTCCCCTTAGTCGATATGCATGGTAATAATGGTTCAATTGATGGTGATAGTGCTGCAGCCATGCGTTATACCGAAGTTAGATTAACCAAAGAAGCTGAATATTTATTAAAAGATATTGATAAAAGAACGGTTAACTTTGTTCCTAACTTTGATGATGAAGAAATAGAACCAACCGTTTTACCTGCTAAATATCCTAATCTATTAATAAATGGAGCCATGGGTATTTCTGCTGGATATGCAACTAAAATACCTCCTCATAATTTAAATGAAGTTATTGATGCGACGATCGCTTTAATTAATAATCCAGAAATATCAGCAGATAAATTAATTAAATACATAAAAGGACCAGACTTTCCCACAGGTGGAATCGTGCAAGGAAAAGACGGGATTAAACAAGCTTTAAAAACTGGTGCTGGTAAAGTAATTATTCGAGCTAAAATTGATGTTGAAGAAGTAACTAAATCCCAAGACCGAATTGTTGTAACCGAAATACCTTATGAAGTTAATAAAGCTGACTTGGTTAGAACAATCGATAATTTAAGAATTAATAATAAAATTGATGATATCACTGAAATTAGAGATGAAAGTGATAAAGAAGGATTAAGGATTGCTATTGACATTAAAAAAGGTGCTGATGCATCATTTTTAATTAACTATCTACTTAAAAACAGTGACCTACAAGTTTCTTATAACTACAACATGGTCGCAATCCTTAATAACCGCCCTATCTTAGTTGGTGTTTATGACCTCCTTAATAGCTATATCAACCACCAAAAAGAAGTCATCACTAATCGTTCTAATTATGAATTAGAAAAAGCTAGTAAAAGAAGCCATATTTTAGAAGGCTTAATTAAAATGACTAGTGTTGTTGAAGAAGTTATTAAAATAATTAGAAAATCTGAAAATAAAAGTAACGCTAAACAAAATTTAGAAACTAAATTTGGTTTTAGCGAATTACAATCAGAAGCAATCGTTATGCTTCAACTATACCGTCTATCAACAACTGATATTACCGCTTTAATGACCGAACTTGATGGTCTTAATTTAAAAATTAATGAACTTAATAATATTTTATCAAATGAAGATGTCTTACTTAATACTATTAAAGATGAATTAATCGAAGTTAAAAACATTATCGGTAAACCACGTAAAACCGAAATCGAAGCTGAAATTGAAACCATTAAAATCGATCAAAAAGATTTAATTGCCGATGAACAAGTAATGATAGGAATATCAAGAGATGGCTATATTAAAAGAGCATCTTTAAGATCATATGGTGCTACCCAAACAGTTGGCCTTAGAGAAGATGATCAATTAATCTTTCATGAAGAGGTAAACACCTTAGATACTTTATTAATCTTTACTAATTTAGGGAATTATATCTTTTTACCAATTTATGAAATTGAAGATCAAAGGTGGGGAGATATTGGAATCTTTATAAGTAATATTGTCCCAACAGAACCTAATGAAATAATTATTGACATTCTTTTAATTGATAGCTTTAAAAACGACCGTAAAATCTTACTGGCAACTAAAAACGGTTTAATGAAACAATCGAATCTATCAGACTTTGAAGTTAGTAGATATAATAGGACCATTCGGGCCATGAAATTAGAAAAAGGTGATTATCTATCCGCAATCGATATTGACCAAAAAGAAAATATCATTACCTTCTCAAAAGAAGGATACGCCTTAAGAATTGATTTAGAAGAACTTCCAATTTATGGACTTCAAGCTGGTGGGGTTAAGACCATGGCCTTAAAGGATGATGATACTTTAAATGCCGCAATTTATATAAATGAAAAAGATGATTTTTATATGTTAACATCAAGAGGCCATTTAATTAAAGACAGCGCCTTAGCAGTCCCTAAATATAGCCGTAATAGAAGAGGAACAATTATTGTTGACCGATTAAAATCATCACCACACTTCATTATTGCAGCGAAAAGATTATCAAGAGCTCAAATAAATGAAAATGTTAAAATCAAAATAATCGGGACCAAAGATTCATATGTAGATAACTTATCATCAATTAAACCTAACTACAATAAATATGGAGAAAAAATCTTAAATGATGGTTATTATTTAGATATATCTAAACCTAAATCAGAACTAACCTTTATTGATACTACAACCGATGAAATTAAAGAAGAAGAAAAAATAAATGAACCAAAAATTATCGAAGAATCAGTCATAACCAAACAAAAACAAAAAATTAGAATCTCAAGACTTGACTTATTTGATGATGAATAAAAAAAGGAGAAAAACAAATGGTATTAACAGTTAATGGCACCGAAAAATACTTTAAAGACTCCCTTTCATTAGAACAAATTGCCAAAGAATTTAATATAAAAGAAGCAATCGCTGCTTCAGTAGGTGGAAGAATTAGAGAATTAACTTATTTAATTAATGATGATGCAAATATTGAGTTTTTAGGCCTTGATATTCATGAGGGAATGCGTATTTATGAAGCAACCTTAAGATATGTTTTCGCGATGGCTTTATTTAATTTAAATCCTAAATTAAAACTAAGATTTTCATATTCAGTCTCAAGAGCTATTTTAGTGACAATTGATAATGCTCCTTTTACGAATGAATTATATAATCAATTAATAGATGAAGTAAATAACATCGTAAAATTAGCTTTACCAATTAGAAGATTAAGCGTTTCAAAAGAAGAAGCCACTAAAATATATCAAAAATATGGATATCTTGATAAAATCGATACTTTAAAACATCGCGTTGAAGATAATGTTAACCTTTATCAAACTGGAAATTATGTTAACTATATGTTTTCATATATGTTACCTAATACTTCATATTTAAAATTATTTGATACAAAATTATATCATCCAGGATTTTTAATCTTTTTCCCAAGAGCTGAATTAGGCGGAAACCTTCCTGAGTTTACTGATCAAAAAAGCTTTGGTCAAACCTTAAAAGAAGCTTATAAATGGGGTAAAATAATCGGTGGAGATACAATCGCTAATATTAATAAACATGCCCTAACTCGTGATTTACAAGTTGATTTTGTTAACCTTTGTGAGACAAAGCATAATAACCAATTATCAGAATTAGGTAATATTATCGCTGATAATATTGATGATATTAAGTTAATCGCTGTTGCTGGTCCTTCATCATCTGGTAAAACAACCTTTACTAATCGATTAAGAATTGAACTATTAGCTAAAGGAATTAAGCCTAAAATGATTTCAATGGATGATTATTATAAAACAAAAGAAGAAGCGCCAAAAGATTTAGATGGTAAACCTGATTTAGAGCATGTTGATGCTCTTGATGTCAGTCGTTTTAATAAAGATATGGCCGCTTTAATAAGTGGTGAAACAGTTAGATTACCTAGATTTGATTTTAAATTAGGAAAAAGAGTTTTAGGGGATGAAATTAAATTAGAAGAAGATTCACCAATCTTAATTGAGGGAATTCATGCTTTAAATGAAAGATTAACTGATTTAATTCCATCGCATCATAAATTTAAAATCTTTATTGCTCCTCAAACTCAAATTCATATTGACGATCATAACCCAATTTCATTAACTGACCTTAGATTAATCAGAAGAATGGTCCGTGACCAAAAATACCGAAATACCTCGATTACTGAAACCATGGATATGTGGCCATCAGTTAGAAGAGGAGAATTCTTATGGATTTATCCACACCAAGAAAGTGCTAACTATGTTTATAATTCGGAATTAACGTATGAGCTATTAGTCTTAAAAAAATATGCCCTACCTAACTTACTTAAAATTCCCAGAGATGATAGACATTTTGTTGTCGCAAACCGTTTAGTAAAATTCTTAAAATACTTTAAAGATATCGATGATAATTTAGTACCATCAAATAGTTTATTATTAGAGTTTATTGGTGGTTCTCCATTTCACGATTAAAAAAAGGATGTTAACATGAAAGCTTTATCTAATTTAAAAAGACTTCAAGTATCAAGTGATTATTTAATTTCTTTAATTAAAGTTTATGAAAATAAAGGAAAAGAGTTTTATTATGATAAACTCTTTAAAACAGATGAAGAAGTCTTAAAAGTAAAAACAAGTGAAGAAAACACATTTTACTTAGGTAAAATTTTAAATCTTGAATTAACCGATGCTAGATTAAGATTATTATCAAGAAGAAATAATAAACCTAAAAATAAAGATGAAGCTTTATTAGTTAATATTAAATCCGCTTTATCAAGTATTCAAAGAAACCCAAAAGGATTTGAATACTTGGAAAATGAATTTGATAACTTAGCAAAAATGTTATCAAAGAAATATGAACAAATAACTTTTAATAAAAGAGAAGTTAAAGATAATAAAGATTTATTTAATTCATCTAAAATGGTTAGTAAAAGAGATGATTTAACAAATATCTTAAACGAATTTAAAATTCAACAAAAAACTAATCAATATGAATTAATTCAACTAGTCACTAATTTTTTAATTGATTATTTAGAATCAGATATCTTTACTAGTGATAACGATATAATTTCTTTAATTATTTTATACGCAATTATTATTAAAGAATTTAGTGTCTTTAAATATATTCCCTTCTTCGAACTATTATATAAAAGTTATTCTCACTATCAAAAAGCCCTTAATGAAGCTAAATACTACTATGATACTGGTTTTCCTAATACCGATTCATTATCAATATTTTTAGTAAATATCCTAAGTGATGCTTATAATAGATTAGATAGATTAGGAAGTCAATATTCATTTGAAAAAACCATGAATAAAAGTGATTCAATTGAGGCGACCATTTTAAAAGGAAAAGAAATCTTTTCAAAAAACGACCTTAGACTTAAACATCCAACCGTATCGGTTGTAACAATTGATAGGACTTTAGCTCGCTTAAAAGACGAAGGAGTAATTAGGCTAATTGGCAAAGGAAGAAGTGCCAAATGGCAAAAAATCGATGAAAAAGAAAGAAAGGGTATTAAACAATTAGATATTTTTTACTTTACAGAATAGAGGTAATATATGAAAAAAATAGGTTTAACCGCCGATAGTTCGTCAGGTCTTTTATATGCACCATTTAAAAGTAGTGCCATCATCACAAAAACAACCATTCATTTTGGTGATAAGGAATATGTTGATGGTATCGATATTACTGCTGATGAGTTTTATTTAAAACTAGAAAAAACAAATTTAGTACCAACTACATCAGCTCCTCTTTTAAAAGAAATCTTAGAAGCCGTTAATAAACATAAAGAAAATGGGATAACAGATGTTATCCATTTTCCCATATCAACAAATCTTTCTCACTACGGAAAAAACTTAGTTCAAAATATTAATCCTTTAATTGAAGATATTAACTTTCATGTTTGTGATACTAAATCAGCCACTATTTTACAAGGCTTTTTAGTTAGTTTTGCCGAAAAGTTAGTTGATAAAGGATATAGTGTAGATGAAGTAATTAGTGAGACATTAAAATTAAGAGAAAAGATGAATGCTTATTTTGTGGTTGATGATTTAAAATACTTAATTAAAAATGGTAGACTAAGTGGCTTAACTGGTACATTAGGAATTTTAGCTAAAATAAAGCCAATCTTAAATTTAAGTAAAGAAGGGTTTGTTGTTCCATTTTTAAAATTAAGAACCCACCATAAATCAAGAAACAAAATAATTGAACTTATTGAAGAAGAAACAAGAGATTATAAAAAAGTTGTTTATTTTGTTGTTCACACTAACCGTATAGATGATGCAACTATTTTAGAGGAAGAGATAAAATTAAAGTTTAAAAATATCCATGATATAATAAAAACTACGATAACACCAACGATTGGTGCTCATATTGGTTCCAAGATATTAGGTCTAGGATACGCAATTATCGATGATTATGATTTTTTATAAGAGGTGAATAAATATGTTTAATTATAATTGGCAAAAAAGAGTTGTCGCAGCAACTCCAATGATTTCATTACTTTTGTTTTTAGTATTTGGATTTTTCTTTAATGCTTGGCATCCCGGATGGACAGTTTTCTTTTTAGTGCCTTTAATGCCATTTTTTGTGGGCCTTAAAAAAATAAGAATTACTTTTTCATTAGTTGTTTTAGTAATTTATATCATTTTAGGGGTAACTTTAAAAATATGGCATCCCGGTTGGATTATCTTTTTATTAATTCCAATTTATCATACAATAACATTTAAAGATCCTACTGAAAAAATAAAAGAAAAGTTTAATAATAAAGATGAATATATTAATATGGATGATTAAAACAGTGTCTTAAAGAAACTCTAAATATCATTTAACTAAATAGCTTTTTAAATATAGGGATTAATTTCTAATTTAGTTAGAAATTAATCCCTTTAACTTTAAAGATGTAACTTATTAAAACACATAAAACATTACGTTTCCATTAGACATGTTACAAAATTTAGTTTTTTATGGTTTTTT